>JBEDAP010000155.1:0-5545 GCA_041177705.1 Bacteroidota bacterium | reverse complement strand
ATAGCCGGGAATATATGTCCCCCGGTTCCACCTCCTGCTATGATAATTTTATTCAACTTCATTTTTCTTTTTCGTTTTCAGCAACAACAGGCTCTGCCTTACCTTCTTCGATTTCAACATTTCGGGCTACACTAAGAATGATTCCAATGGCAAGACACGTAAACAAAAACGAGCTTCCACCCATACTTACAAGAGGCAATGTCACTCCCGTAACGGGCATGAGATTTACATTTACCGCCATGTTGGCCATGGCTTGAATCACCAAGGTGAAACTCAGTCCCAACGATAAAAAAGCTCCAAATGCGTAAGGGCATTTTTTCATGATACGGAGACATCGGAATAAAAAAAGCAAATAGATCATCAAGATGACTGCTCCCCCAATCAAGCCATATTCTTCTATAATAATTGAATAGATAAAATCGGAATATGGATGTGGCAGAAAATTTCTGGCTTCGCTGTTGCCCGGACCAAGACCCAACCAACTTCCTTTGGCAATGGCAATTTTAGCTTGCTGAACTTGATAGGAAACTTCCTCTTTATCGGCATACATGAAGTTTTGTACTCGTTTGATCCATGTTTCAACCCTTCCTTTTGTAAACAGAGATGGAAGAGGTTCCGAACGATGCAGCTCTTGATTGTAATAGACCTTAGCAACACCTATCAGAATAGTAAGTGGTATAGCGGCCAAAAGAATCACAAGCAGCAAGTGCTTAATGCTGGCACGACCAATAAACAACAAAATCAAACTGGTTGCACCGGTTAATAATGCTGTTGAAAGATTTGCTGGTGCTATCAACGCACAAATAATGAATACTGGTGCAATGACTGGCAAGAACCCTTTTTTAAAATCTTTGATGTCTTGTTGGCGCTTACTGAGTTGTCGGCTCAGATACATGAACAAAGCAAGCTTAGCTAAATCGGAGGTTTGAAAGGTGAGGTTGATAATGGGTAAACGAATCCATCGATTGGCATCGTTGAGATTCGTTCCAAACATCAATGTATAAATCAACAATGGAATGGATACGATGAATAGAATTTGAGCAACTCGGGAATACACCGTATAATTTACCAAGTGCGCAAAATAGATGATGATCACTCCAATGGCAATGAAGACAACTTGCTTGAATAAATACGATTCGGTACTCTTGGATAATTTATACGCCAGTGTTCCAGTGCTGCTATAAACTGCAAGCAAACTCATCATGGTCAGCAAAACCACAATAGCCCATATGACTTTGTCGCCTCGGGTTCTACTGGTAATACTACCCAGCCAATATTGTTTTATATCTGTTTGTGTTTCAGACATTCACTTGTTTCTTATAGTTCTCTTACGGCTTCCTTAAATTGATTTCCACGGTCTTCGTAATTTTTAAAAAGATCAAAACTTGCACAAGCTGGACTCAATAACACCACATCCCCTTTGTTTGAAATTTCATATGCCAGTCGCACAGCTTCTTTTGCACTGTTTGCATCCACAATGGAATCCACTTTGCCTTTGAATGCATGGTGAATTTTTGAATTGTCGACACCCATGCAAATGATGGCTTTCACTTTCTCGGTAACCATCTCGGAAATCAAATCATAATCATTGCCTTTATCCACGCCGCCCAAGATTAGTACGACCGGTTTTTCCATACTCTCTAGGGCAAACCAAGTACTGTTTACATTGGTCGCTTTGGAATCGTTGATGTAATCGACACCCCGGATTGTAGCCACTTTCTCCATGCGGTGTTCCAAGCTTTCAAAGGAAGTAACGGCTTCTCGGATTTTCTCTTTTCGGATACCCACAACAGAAGTAGCCACAGCAGCGGCCATGGTATTATACTGGTTGTGTTTTCCTTTAAGTGCAAAATCAAAAATGCTCATGGTAAGAGTCTCACCATGCTTTAGGTTCATCTTTCCGTCTTTGATAAAAGCGCCTTTTGGCAGTTCTTTTCTCATACTGATGGGTAGTGGTTTTGAATGAAATGGGTATTGGTTTATGAATTGGTTGGTCACAGGATCATCTACGTTGTAGATGAAAAAATCTTGATCGGTTTGGTTCTTAACTATATTGAACTTGGCCTTGATGTATTTTGTAAAATCGTTTTGATAGCGATTCAAGTGATCCTCGGTGATGTTGGTTAGAACAGCTACATCCGGCCTAAATGAAACAATATCATCCAACTGAAAGCTGCTGATCTCCGCTACATAAAGTGGTTTGGGATCTATCGCCATTTGCCGAGCAATGGATGTTCCGATATTTCCAACCAGGGCACAAGACACTCCCCCAGTTTTACAAATATGATAGATCAATGAAGTAGTGGTGGTCTTGCCATTGCTACCGGTAATGCCGATAATTTTGCTATTGCCTTTGTACCGGTATGCCAACTCCATTTCACTGATTACAGGTATTCCTTTTTGTTTGATTAGAACTACGATTTCGGATTCATGAGGTATACCCGGACTTTTCATTACTTCATCAGCACTTAGAATCTGCTCTTGCGTATGCGTACCTTCTTCGTGTTCGATCTTGTTGTTTTCCAGTTCCAGTTTATAGTGTGGCGGTATTTTACCCCCATCGGATAGGAACACATCGTATCCATGCTGTTTGCACAACAAGGCTACCCCAACTCCGGTTTCACCTCCTCCCAATATGACCATGCGTTTTTTCACTTCCTTCCGTTATCTGATTTTTAATGATAGAATAGCGAAAACCACAAACAGCAATGTCACAATCCAAAATCGTACTGCTATTTTACTTTCGTGATATCCTTTCTTTTGATAATGATGATGCAAGGGACTCATCAAGAAAATCCGTTTTCCTTCTCCTGACTTCTTCTTGGTATACTTGAAATAACTTACTTGTAAAATCACACTTAGATTTTCTACGAGGAAAACAGCACAAAAAATGGGGATCAATAATTCCTTACGAATTATGATAGCTAATGCTGCAATGATTCCTCCCAATGCAAGGCTACCGGTATCGCCCATGAAAACCTGAGCCGGATAGGTATTGTACCAAAGGAATCCAATACAAGCTCCAATCATAGCAGCGATGAATATGGAAACTTCACCCAAGTTGGGTATGTACATGATGTTGAGATAATCTGCCAAAATGAGGTTACCGCTGGCATAAGCAAACAAAGCCAAGCATGCGCCAATCAATGCTGAAACACCTGTTGCAAGTCCATCCAACCCATCCGTAATATTGGCACCGTTGGATACGGCAGTGACAATAAATATGATGGCGAGCATGTATACCACCCATGCATATTCACGAAGAGAAGCTGGTAATAATTTAGCATAGTTGAATTCGTGATCCTTAATAAACGGGATGGTAGTGATAGGCTCATCGGCTTTCACAAAATACCGAACGCCGCCTTGGTATTTTATTTCACTGGCACCTTCGGGCTTGATAGAGCCTTTGTACTCTCTTAATACTTTTACATTTTCATTGAATAGTAAGGTTGCACTGATGATAATACCCAAGCCAACCTGTCCCATGATTTTAAACCAGCCAGCCAGTCCATCATCGTTTCCTTTTTTATACGGAATCCCTTTTTGCTGCGCAATACGTTTAGCCCTGAGTTTCAGGTAATCGTCAACAAAACCAACCAAACCAAGCCAGACCGTACTTAATATCAACAATTTGATATAGACTTTATCCAGATTGGCAAATAACAAGGTAGGCAAAAGGATACCCAGCAGAATGATAAATCCTCCCATGGTTGGAGTACCTTTTTTCTGTTCTTCACCAGCAAGGCCTAACTCCCGAACACTCTCTCCTACTTGCATACGCTGAAGTAGAAGAATAATTCTTTTCCCAAAAATCAGTGTGATACACAGGGATAATAGAACAGCCAGCATAGCTCTGAATGTGATAAATTGAAACAGCCCCATACCTGGGAATTTCATTTGCTGTTCAATCATCCATTGATATAATGTATAAAGCATGCTGGTTGCTATTTTTCGAATTGAATGAAAGATTCTCGTAACACTTCTTTATCATCAAAAGGAAGTTTCACCCCATGGACTTCCTGGTATTTTTCATGGCCTTTTCCTGCAATCAAAATCACGTCTTGATCTTTGGCCATCATCACGGCCGTGCGGATAGCTTCTTTGCGATCTTGGATTGTGATTACTTTTTTCTGTAATACATAATCCAGCCCCTCGTTCATGTCGTTTAAAATCTGTTGAGGATCTTCCGTACGAGGGTTGTCGGACGTAAAAATTGCTTTGGTACTGAACTCTGCTGCAGCGCGAGCCATCAATTTTCGTTTGGATCGATCCCTATCTCCGCCGCAACCCACAACCGTGATAAGATTTTCATTTCCCTTGGTAAGCTTTTTCAAAGTGCTCAATACATTCAACAAAGCATCAGGCGTATGGGCGTAATCAACGATTCCCATAATTTTTGCATGATCAGAAACCTGCCAATCAAATCTGCCTTCAGCACCGGTGAGACTGCTAAGCACACGCAGCACATCGTGTTTGTCTTCACCCAGACAAATGGCAACAGCGTAAACAGCTAAGAGATTATACGCATTGAATTCCCCAATCAGACGAAAATGAACTTCAAGATCGTTGATCAACATGTGCAATCCAGTCAACTCTGTTTCAATGATCTTCCCTTTAAAATCTGCCACCGATTTCAGGCTGTAGTAAAATTTATCCGCTGCTGTGTTTTGCAGCATGATAGCTCCATTTTTATCATCCATATTGGAAATGGCAAATGCCTGAGATCCCAAGTGATCAAAAAATGATTTTTTTACACGTATATATTCTTCAAAGGTCTTGTGGTAATCCAGGTGATCATGGGTAATATTTGTGAAAACTCCTCCGGTAAATTGCAATCCGGCAATACGCTGTTGATGAACTGCATGACTGCTTACCTCCATAAACACATATTGGCAGCCTTCACCTACCATTTGTGCCAATAAACCATTGAGTGATACTGGATCGGGTGTAGTATGTGAAGAAGGAAGTTCTTTTTCGCCTATTTTATTATTCACCGTTGAAATAAGTCCAGCTTTGAGATCCAACGCATTGAATAATTTATATAGCAGCGTCGCTACAGTTGTTTTTCCATTGGTTCCGGTTATACCAATTAGTTTTAGTTTGGTGCTGGGTTCACCATAAAATGCATGTGCAATGATCCCAGCAGCTTGAGCTGCGTCGTGTGTAACGACATAAGTTACTTCAGTAGAAATTTCTGCAGGCAAGGACTCACATACCACAGCAACGGCTCCATGTTGGATAGCTTGTTGTATATAATCGTGCCCATCCATCTTACTACCCTTTACTGCAATAAAACAGGTTCCAGATTGAACTTGGCGTGAATCAATGTGCACAGAGCCTATGGAAACATGAGTATTCCCATGGATGGTTTTGATTCTCACTTTGTACAATATGTCCTGCAACAACGCCATAGTTATTCAATCATCTTTCCGAGGGTGAGATAAATGGTTTGTCCTTTTTGTACAGGTGATCCTGGTGCAATAGATTGCTGACTCACCTTGCCTTTTCCTTGAGCGATTACCTGCAAGGATTGTCTTTCCAAAAC
>JBEDAP010000154.1:0-2644 GCA_041177705.1 Bacteroidota bacterium | reverse complement strand
GGAGCAGCTTTGCCGACACTCTCCTGGATGGAAGGTCCGACTGGTGTTATCGGTCTTTTAGGCATCGCAGTTGCAAGTTTTGTTGTTGCGGTATAGATCAGTGTTTGATCATCCACCCATTGAAAAACAGGTCCGAGTGAAGCATTAAGGGGTGTCTTGTTGATTTTGGTTGCAATTCCTTTCTCAACAGAGATAACATAGAGATCAACTTGTTTGTCGGCGGTATGTGTAAATGCAATTTGCTTTTCATCCGGACTCCAAGAAACATTTCCAGCCTTTAATGGAAGGGGGAGCCCCACCGGTTTGATTTCTTTGTTGCTTTTGATATTTTTCAACCGCAATCCGTTGATAAAGTTTTGTCGGCTGGGTGAAAAATTGTTAGGGTTCAATCTCAATCCTGCTACGCGCAATTCTGGTTGTCCCAATTCATCTACATTGGGATATGAATTGCGATCCATGATGAGCATCCATGTTGCCTTCTTGTCGATGCTCACCGAGGGAGTTGGTTTTGCCAATAGCAAATCAGCAATTGCTTTGGGAGGCATTTGATAGCCTGTACCTTGCTGTGCCTGTATTTGAATGGATGTTAAAAATAAAAATAGTGACAAGAGAATTCTCATAACGATGCTTTTGTTAAAGGTAAAGAAAAGCGACTTATCCCTTTTTACTACCTTCGCTGCCAAAATACAGATCATGTCTTTACTTGTAGTTGGTACCATGGCCTTTGATTCCATTGAAACTCCATTTGGGAAAAGCAACCGTATTATTGGGGGCGCCGCAACATACATTGCATTGAGTGCGTCCAATTTTATAAAGCCGATCAAGCAGATTTCAGTTGTAGGCGGAGACTTCCCTCAAGAGGAACTGGATGATCTTCAAAGCCGAGGCGTGGTATTGGAAGGAGTTCAAATCAAGAAAGACGAAAAATCCTTTTTTTGGGCAGGACGCTACCACATGGATATGAATGAAAGGGATACATTGGACACTCAGCTTAATGTACTTGCTGATTTCAATCCCGTTGTTCCTGATAGTTATCAAGATTGCGAGTTTGTAATGTTGGGCAATGGAGTGCCAGCCTTGCAGCATAGTGTTCTCAAGCAGATGAAGAAGCGACCCAAGTTGGTTGTAATGGATACGATGAATTTTTGGATGGAAACTGCACTCAGTGATTTAGAGGCATTGTTGAAAGATGTAGATGTGTTGTTGGTGAATGATAGTGAAGCTCGACAGTTGAGTGCACAGTATTCAATTGTGAAAGCTGCTAAAGAGATTTTAAACATGGGGCCTAAATATCTTGTGGTCAAGAAAGGAGAGCATGGTGCATTGTTGTTTCATGAGGACAAAGTATTTGTAGCACCTGCATTGCCTTTGGAAGAAGTATTTGATCCAACTGGAGCAGGAGATACGTTTGCTGGTGGATTCATAGGGCATTTGGCAAAGACCAAAGACATTTCCTTCAATAACATGAAAACGGCCATCATCATCGGATCAGCCATGGCTTCTTTTTGTGTAGAAAAATTTGGAACTACACGCATGAAAGAAATTACCCAAGCTGATATTGATTCTAGAATACAGCAGTTTGTGGATCTGGTTAATTTTGATATCAATATCGTTTAACGACGATTGTTTTTTTCCACTGAATCGGTTTGTTGCTTTTATGGATTGCTTCTACGAAAAGGATGTACACACCTGATGGTATCGTATTTCCTAGATGGTCGACCCCCTTCCAACTAAAATTTCCGGAAGAAGCACAGAGTTCGTTGTTGAAAATTGTCGCAATTGCTTTCCCCTGCAAGTTGAATAACGATGCTGAAAGCAAATAACCGGTCTGATTGAATTGGTAGCGGAGATTTAGAATATCGTTGTAGCCATCGTTATCCAGACTAATAACGTCGCTTGAGAGTTCAAATTGTTTTTCAGATTGTCGCTGCTTTTGATTTTGAGAGTTTTCAAGTGTGGGTGTAGCATAGTTTGCGGATGCGGCGGCTGAATGCCAGTTGTTTGGATTCATGGCTGATTCAGTGGAGTTAATTCTTTCAAGGCTTACTCCTTCCGTATCACGTAATAAGGCGAAATGCATAGCATCGTTGTAGTGAAACTCTTCCAATGTAATACCTTGTTGATTCAGCAAGATGATTGATCCAGCTTCATTCGGCAAACTGGGTAGCTGTTTAATTGCGTGGAGTTGTTTGATGAAGCTATTTGGCCATTGACGTTTGATATAACCGGTATCGGTTGATATGACTATATGCTCACCTGGAAGTATATTTCGATTTTTTTCCGAGAGTACCATTGGTGTTGAGTAGCTGTTGAAGTTGATCCGATTTGCTGCATACAAAGATTTTAAGTTGATAATGGCTTTTGATCTGTTTACGAGTTCTATAAAATCTGCACCAGTTTGTGGCGGATCGTATAGAATTTCATTAAGTATAATTTCTTTGGGTTCTGGATCTTTTGGAATGCCGGTTAATACTGGAGGTGTTGAATACGAGGCATGCGTTTGACAGGTGATTAGATTTTCGGTTTTAACTGTATAGATAAAATTATTTTGAAGGGCTGGATTTATTTGCAAGCGTATGGTTGAAAATAGAGGGGGCAAAGGTTCTGCTCGCGTAATTCGAATGGACGAAGTATCAAAGTTGAA
>JBEDAP010000153.1:0-3177 GCA_041177705.1 Bacteroidota bacterium | reverse complement strand
CAATTCCATAGCCGGTATAGATAATAAAAAAGGCAAATGCGATTGCTACTGCGCTATCCAACCAAATCCAATCGGTTAAAAAGATAAGTCCAATGCCAATAACAATTCCAATGGTAGAGTAAGTGTCGCTTTGCAAATGCTTGCCCGATGCAATTAAAGCCAACGAATTGTTTTTCTTTCCAATACGAATCGCATACCACCCTGTAGCAAAATTGATCACTGCCGTTGATCCAACAATAATCATTCCTATATCCAATTGTTGAATGATATGTGGGTGAATGATATTATCAATTGCTTCGTAAATGATGATCACGCCTGCAATAGCAACGAGACTGCCTTCTACAGCAGCCGACACAAACTCTGCTTTTCCATGTCCATAGGGGTGTTCTTTGTCGCGTGGCTTGGCTGCAACATAAAGGCTGTATAGACTGATGAAACCTGCTACTACATTAACGGTACTTTCCAATGCATCTGTGAGTACGGCCACAGATTGTGTTATATACCAGGCTACTAGTTTGAATATGAAAAGAAATACTGCTACAATGGCAACGACTTTCTGAATGCGTAGGTTTAATTGGGCCTGAGTAGTACTCATATTCAAATCTTGAAGTGAATGTATGATATTGCAGACATTTCATAAAAATCAATTGGTATTTTTTTGGAATACTGAAATTGGCGGTAGCTTGCACCCTGAAATCTTCTTGAATGGACATTGTTGCCTATACTAAAATCAAAGCTGAACTCGATGCTGCCGGTGCTACGTTGGTAGCTGTATCCAAAACCAAGCCGGTAGAAGATATTCTTGCGCTTTATGAATTAGGTCACCGCGATTTTGGCGAAAATTATGTTCAGGAATTGGTTTCCAAGCAAGCTCAACTTCCCTCCGATATTCGTTGGCATTTCATCGGTCATCTGCAAGGCAACAAAGCAAAAATGATTGCTCCTTTTGTCCATTTGATACATGGCATCGATAGCATCAAACTCATGGATACCTTGGATAAAGAAGGAAGAAAAATTGGGAGGGTGATTCACGGATTGCTTCAAGTGCATATCGCAAAAGAGGAAACAAAGTTTGGTTTCGACTTGAATGAAGCGCGACAAGCACTGTCTATTCATTTTTTGGAAGGAAGCCACGAGCATTTAAAAATACGTGGACTCATGGGCATGGCGTCGTTTACAGATGATAAGGAACAAGTGAAGCAAGAGTTTCAATCGCTCAAAGGTCTATTCGACGAAATACACCATATCCATCCCCATAAAAAAGATCAATTCAATACCTTGTCGATGGGTATGAGCGGTGATTACCCCATTGCTTTGGAATGCGGAAGTAACCTTGTACGTGTAGGCAGTCTCTTATTTGGAAGCAGAGCCTAAAGCCTATTGCTTTTTCTTAGCTGCATAATCGAATACGATATTGCAGAACGCACGGACTCCAACGTCTAACATGCTGTCATCAATATAGAAGTCGGGTGTATGATGTGGTGCAGCTTTTGATGGATCCGTTCCTTTCGGCATTCCTCCCAAATTGAAAAAGAAGGCCGGAGCTTTTTCTCCAAAGAATGAAAAATCTTCCGCACCGGTAGTCCAGATACCAGGTTGAACATTTTCCTTGCCTGCAGCTCTTTCCAAAGATGGAATCATGGAAGCAACAAGCTCGGGATTGTTATACGTAACCAATGTTTTGGTATCGATGTTTACATCTACTTGTGCACCCCAGGCTTCTGCTACGTTTTGGGCAACGCGACGAATTTTTTCATGCACATCTTTTTGCATTTTGCTGTCGAGTGTGCGAATCGTTCCTTCCAATTCAGCTTCTTCAGGAATAATATTGGCGCGTACCCCGCTATGAAATTTTCCAACAGTGATAACAACAGGAGCTACTGTCAGATCTTCTTGTCTGCTTACAATAGTTTGCAGATTATTGATGATTTGAGTTCCAACTACTATCGGATCGATTCCTGTCCAGGGTGTTGAACCATGGGTTTGTTTTCCTTTTACTTTGATGGTAAACCAATCCGAAGAAGCCATCATGGAACCGCTTTTGTATTTAATTTTTCCGATTTCCAAGGATGAAGAAATATGCAATCCAAATACAGCATCCACTTTGGGATTATCCATCGCGCCTTCTTTGATCATCAAAGGAGCACCCCCTTCCTCATCACCGGGAGGTCCTTCTTCAGCAGGCTGAAAAAAGAATTTAACAGTACCGGCAATGTCTTTTTTCATGGATGCCAATACTTCGGCAGTTCCCATTAGGATGGATGTATGGGTATCGTGACCGCAGGCGTGCATTACCGAAACCGGTGTGCCCATATAGTCTGCAGTGGCAATGGATTTATAAGGGACATCTACTCTTTCTTTCACGGGAAGAGCATCGATGTCGGCGCGTAGGGCGATAACCGGTCCCGGCTTACCACCTTTCAATACTCCGAGTACGCCTGTTTTGGCCATCAGGGTGACTTCAATTCCCAATGCGCGCAAATGATTGGCAATGTATTCCTGGGTTTTAAACTCGCGGTTTCCCAATTCGGGATTTTGGTGAATATGTCTTCTCCACTCGATGAGTTTAGGAGAAATGGCTTTCGATTTGGAATCGATTAGGGTTTGCCAGGGATTTTGAGCAAATGAACCTGAGAAAATCAGAAGAAAACTCGCTGCCAGTATAAGCCTCATGTCGAAAAATTTAGAACATCAATTTACAACTTTTCAGGTTAAGGTAGGATTGGTTTTTTGTACCTTTGCGCCCTTATGATTAGCGCAAGAAATATCACTTTAGCCTACGGCAAACGGGTTTTGTTCGATGAAGTAAACATCAACTTCATCAAAGGGAATTGTTATGGAATCATCGGTGCCAATGGTGCAGGAAAGAGTACATTTTTGAAAATATTAAGCGGTGAAATCGAGCCCAACAAAGGCACGGTGGATATTACCCCCGGCGAGCGTATGGCGGTATTGAATCAGAACCAGTTTCAGTTCGATGAGCAAACCGTTTTGAATACGGTATTGATGGGGCACAAGAAAATGTGGGAGATATCGCAGGAGCGCGAAAAGATTTATGCCAAAGAAGATTTTTCAGAGGAAGATGGAATCCGTGCCGGTGAGTTGGAAGCAGAATTCGGTGAGATGGGAGGGTATACTGCAGAGAGCGATGCTGCAACTTTTCTCAGTGATTTGGGT
>JBEDAP010000152.1:0-4895 GCA_041177705.1 Bacteroidota bacterium | reverse complement strand
TTGCGATCAGCATGGATTGGCCTATCACTTGGATGGAGCACGATTGTTCAATGCATTGGTAGCTAAAAAGCAACTTGCAGCAGATTATGGAAAAGCATTCCACAGCATTTCGATTTGCCTGAGCAAAGGACTGGGAGCACCTGTAGGGAGTGTTTTGATTGGAAAGTCTGATTTCATCAAAAAAGCTAGAAGAATTCGTAAGGTATTTGGCGGTGGAATGCGCCAGGCAGGAGTTTTAGCCGCTGCTGGAACCTATGCATTGCAGCACCATGTGGATAGGCTTTCGTTGGATCATGATAACGCAAAACGGATAGAAAAAATCTTGACTACCCTCCCATTTGTAGAATCAATTGTACCTGTTGAAACCAATATCGTAATTGCGGAATGTAAGTCCGATTTCAACTTATCCAATTTCATAGCTAAAATGAAAACCGAAGGAATTTTATTCTTGGCCATCTCCAAAAATAAATTCCGCATGGTTACTCACTTGGATACTACATCCGAAATGATTGATATTCTTGAATCCAAACTCAAAAAATTTTAATCGATGTCGCTTCCTTCGATCAACCCGAGCTCAACCCCATCATGGAATAAATTGACTTTTCATGCCAAGGAAATGAGCCATGTGCACATGAAGGATCTTTTTCAACAGGATCCTCGTCGTTTCCAAAAATTTTCTGTTCAGCGTGGCGACCTTCTTTTTGATTATTCCAAAAATATCATCAGCGATAAAACGCTGAATCTCCTGGTAGAACTGGCAAACGACTGCAAACTGAAGGAAGCAATTGAAGCGATGTTTACTGGAGAAAAGATCAATCAGACCGAAAAACGTGCAGTTCTACATACTGCTTTGAGAAATTTTTCTGGCAACCCCATTATGGATCAGGGTCAGGATGTAATGCCTGAAGTTCAAAAGGTTTTAGCTCAAATGAAATCGATTTGCACCAAAATCCATCAGGGAGAATGGAAAGGCTTTACCGGGAAGCCTATCAAGCAAATTGTCAATATTGGTATTGGAGGAAGTGACCTGGGGCCTGTTATGGTAACCGAAGCTCTAAAACCCTATTGGCAAAAAGGCATTCAAGTTCATTTTGTATCCAACGTCGATGGAACACATATAGCTGAATGTCTGAAAGTTATAGAAGCTGACTCAACTTTATTTTTAATTGCCTCAAAGACTTTCACCACTCAGGAAACCATGACCAATGCCCAAACGGCCCGGGAATGGTTTTTGAAAGAGGCGGGAGACGAAAAGCATATTGCAAAACACTTTGTTGCTTTGTCGACTAATCAAAAAGCGGTTACTGAATTTGGAATTGACCCGCAGAATATGTTTGCTTTCTGGGACTGGGTTGGTGGAAGATATAGCCTTTGGAGTGCTATAGGTTTATCGATTGCCTTGACAATAGGTTACGAGTCTTTTGAGGAGCTCTTAAAAGGCGCCCATGAGATGGATATGCATTTTCGAAACAGTCCGTTTGAAGAAAATATTCCTGTTTTGATGGCATTGATTGGAATATGGTATGTGAATTTTTTTGGCGCTGAGTCCGAAGCGATTCTTCCATATGATCAATACATGCACAGATTTGCAGCCTATTTCCAGCAAGGAAATATGGAAAGCAACGGGAAATCCGTTGATCGAGATGGACATCGGGTGGGTTATCAAACAGGTCCTATTATTTGGGGAGAACCCGGAACCAACGGTCAACATGCTTTTTACCAGCTCATTCATCAAGGAACCCGATTGATTCCTTGCGATTTTATTGCACCGGCTGTCAGCCACAACCCTCTTAGCGACCATCACCCCAAGCTTCTTTCAAATTTCTTTGCTCAAACAGAGGCCTTGATGAATGGCAAGACAAAGGATCAGGTGTTGGAAGAATTAAAACAATTGACGGAAGAGGAAAGACAAAAGCTAGCACCTTTCAAGATTTTTGAAGGGAATAAGCCTACCAACTCCTTTTTGATTAAGAAAATTACACCCTTTGAGTTAGGTCGACTCATCGCAGCTTACGAACACAAGATTTTTGTTCAAGGAGCGATTTGGAATATATACAGTTTCGACCAATGGGGTGTTGAATTGGGCAAACAACTCGCTAATACAATATTACCGGAGTTGAAACACGACAATGCAGTAGAATCTCACGATTCTTCTACCAATGGATTGATCAATGCCTACAAAAAGATGAGGGAATAAGGGGTTTAATTACCACTTATCAACTGACTCATTGGCTCCGTTATCTCCAGATGGCGCTTCATCTGAGCTAGATGGAGATGAACTAGGGGCAGACTCTGAGCTTGCAGATGAACTTGAAGCTTCATAACCTCCGCCTTCTCCATTTTCTTCATCGTATTCGTGATTGAATGCGTCGAAGTCAAAATCAGGCATAAGTTCCGTTTTTACATGATCTACTGCTTCGTTTAGAGCTTTTAGAAACTTATTGAAATCTTCCTTGTACAAGAAGATCTTATGGCGGTCGTATCCGTCGTCGTTAAATCGTTTTCTACTTTCAGTAATAGTAAGATAGTAGTCGTTTCCACGTGTTGTTCTCACATCAAAGAAATAAGTTCTCCTCTTTCCTGCCCTGATGCGTTTGCTATACACGCTGTCCATTCTTTTTTCATTGTTCTCGTACGCCACAATTAAAGATTTTTAGTTTTTATTGGTTTTGGTCCTTATAAAGATAGGATTGTTTTTGAATTGTCAAAATTTAGTTGACAATTTGAATTGAGTGCTAAAACACTCAAAAACAGGCTTTAATTAGGGGGTTGAATCGGTCATTTGGCTTGAAACCATTTCTGCATAAAGTCCATTTACCCTCATCAATTCTTCATGGGTTCCCATTTCGGCTATAGCGCCATCAGACATCACAACGATCTTATCGAATGTAAAGCTTGGCAGAATTCGGTGGGTAATGATTAAAGCAGTGCGATTGGATAGGTAACTGGCAAGGTTAGAAGCTATTTTTACTTCGGTATTTGCATCTACAGCGCTTAAGCAATCATCCAATATTAGGATCTCACTTTCTTTGGCAATTGCCCTGGCTATGGAAATTCGCTGTTTTTGTCCCCCTGAAAGTGTTACCCCTCGTTCTCCCACCACCGTATTCATTCCATTCGGCAGGCTTTCAATTTCATGAAAGATCATAGCCTGTTTGGCGGATTGGACGGCAATTTCCTCTCCTTTTTTATCGGAACCAAAGAGGATGTTGTTGTGGATGGAATCACTGAATAGGAATACATCTTGCGGAACATAACTAACAGCTTGTCGCAGTTGACCAAGGTTTAAAGCTCGCAGATCCGTTCCATTGATTAAGATTTCACCGGATTCTGGGTCATACATGCGAAGAATGAGGTGTGCCAAGGTAGATTTTCCACATCCGGTTTTACCCATTAAGGCTATTTTTTCTCCCTTGTGAATGGTCAGTGTAAAATCACGAATGGCTTTAATACCGGTATGAGGGAACGTAAAATTTACGTGATTGAATTGAATCGAGTTTAGGGTTGAAACCGGTTCAGCCTGATCCGATTCGAGAATTTTGGGGGTTGTATCGAGAAATTCATTGAGTCGCTTTTGTGAAGCAGAAGCCCGTTGGATATTAGAGGCCACCCATCCAATAGCAGAAACAGGGAAAGTGAGCATATTGATATAAACAACAAACTCCGCAATCGTACCCGAACTGATTCGATGTTCCAATTGATAAATACTTCCAATATAAATGGTGATAAGTGTGCTGATGCCAATAAGCAAACCAATGGAAGGGAAATAGATGGCTTCCAAGGTAGAAAGCGACAACCCACTTTTTCGATATGCATCACTTTCGTTATCGAAATGTGCGATGGTGGATTTTTCTTGGTCGTAGGATTTGATTACACGTATTCCAGAATACGATTCTTGTGCAATGGCTGTAAGCTGACTGAGTTGAGCTTGGATTTTTTCACTTTTTTTATTGATGTAGTCGTTTACAAAATACATGGTAACCGCTAAAATGGGAAGTGGAGCGAGCACATACAAGGAAAGCAAGGGATCCTTTTTAAACATAAAAAAGAGACTGAATCCAATCAAAACAGTTAGGTTCACGAGATACATAAGTGCAGGGCCGGTATACATGCGAACTCGAGAGACGTCTTCTGACATGCGGCTCATTAAATCTCCAGTGCTGTTCATTTTAAAGAAGCCCATGTCTAATTTCTGGTAGTGGGCATAAACTTCATTTTTTTGATCGTATTCGATATGTCGGCTCATTACTATAATCGTTTGCCGCATTAGGAACATAAAAAATCCCCTGAGTAATGCAAAGGACAACAGTAAAAGGCCGCAGTAAAGAATCAATTGACCTGGTTCGATGTGAAGTGAGTTGAAAAATTGGATGCTGGATAATACCAAAGGATCAAAAAACACACGTTGAGTTGATGGAGAAGCTGGATTGATAACCCGTTGCACTTCATCAACGATGAAACCGGTTAGTTGGGGTGCAAGAATTCCGAAATAATTGGATAGTGAAATAAAAAAAATGCCTAAAAACAAACGCCAGCGGTATTTCCAGAAATAAGCGTTTAGAGGCTTGAGATGCTTCATGCGAGAGCAAATTTAGCTGAAGCCATCATGTTTGAATCAATTTATTTGTATGAATTTTTTTAATCAATATACATGAACTATTTTTGCGCCGGAGAGATGGCAGAGCGGTCGAATGCGGCGGTCTTGAAAACCGTTGACTGTAACAGGTCCGGGGGTTCGAATCCCTCTCTCTCCGCCATTCAAATCAAAACCCACGAATTTTTCGTGGGTTTTTTGTTTTCGCGGTTGACTAAAGCTTGCTTTGAGGAAACCGGGAAAACAAAAAATCATTGCGGCAAAGCCGCAGGGTTTTGATTTGAATAGCAGGTCTCCCACC
>JBEDAP010000151.1:0-5644 GCA_041177705.1 Bacteroidota bacterium | reverse complement strand
CAATTCCTGGAGCCTGCGCAACAATGCACATACAGTTCTCTAGGTTCTGCGCGGCTTCTAACATGATGGGGAGCTTTACTTTTATTTCCTGTTTTCTGGAGCCTGGTAACAGGGCAATTATTTTTTTATCATCGGGTAGGGAGAGCTCTGATCGCAAATGGACTGTAGAAAGATTTTGCTTGAATTCTTCGATGGCTTCAATAAGTGGATGACCTACATAATCAACAGCGAAATTCCATTTTTGATAAAATGATTTTTCAAATGGCAGGATCACCATCATGCGGTCGATAGACTGCTTGATTTTTTTAACTCTGCTTTCTTTCCAGGCCCACACTTGAGGGGAAATGTAGTAGGCGGTTTTGAATCCCCTTTTTTTAGCAAATTGAGCGATGGGAATATTGAATCCAGGGTAATCAACAAAAACAACAACGTCCGGTTGAAACGATAGGATATCCTCTTTGCAAAATCGCATGTTGTTCAAGATGGTCCTGAGATTTGCCACTACTTCTGCAAACCCCATAAAAGCTAGATCTCTATAGTGCTTTACAACAACAGCTCCTTCTTTTTCCATGAGGTCGCCACCCCATGCTCGGATGCTAGCAACGTTATCGAGTTTTTTGATAGCTCTGATCAGTTTGCTTGCATGTAAATCTCCGGAAGCTTCTCCTGCAATGATGTAATATTTCATAAGGATAAATTAGAGGAGCATTATCCTAAGAGTTTAAACAAGAGGGCTGCAACTGCATACACAAGCGTAGAAGCAAATATGCCTTTGGCGGTTTTATCTTTTTGTCCATTGATGTATACTGTAAAAAGTACAATATTCAACAAGAGACAGGGGATACTTAGGGCTGTTACCAATTGTTTATTTTGACCGAGTGCGCGAATGAATTCTTCCAACGTAAATAAGCTGAATTTCCAATAATAATATCCAAAGAAACTGATTACCGGAACAACCAAGCCGGTTGCAATTCCAAAACCGTAGCTGTCTTTTTTAAAGATTACCATTTGAATTCTTTTTGCAGTTTTTCTTTCAGTGCATAATGCGTTAAGTCAAATTGAACCGGCACCACACTTACATACTGGTGTTCAAGAGCCCATACATCTGTGTCCCTGCTTTTATCGAAGTTTTTGAATTCACCCGTAAGCCAAAAATATTTTTTGCCTCCCGGGTCTTTTCGTTCCTGAAAATCTTCTTCGTATTTGGCATACGCCTGTTTGCAAACTTTGATTCCTTTGATTAGACTTTTATCTACTGCAGGAATATTTACGTTCAGGCAGAAATGTTTTTCTGCTTTTTTAGAGAGTAATTTTTCAACGAGAATCCTGGTATACATTTTGGCACCTTCAAAATTGGCTTCCATGCTATAATCGAGCAGAGAAATGCCAATAGAGGGTATGTTTTCAATGGAAGCTTCTATAGCAGCACTCATGGTTCCTGAGTAAATCACGTTGATGGAATGATTGGCGCCATGATTGATTCCGCTGAGGCATAGATCGGGTTTGCGGTGCAGTACTTTATCGACAGCCAGTTTTACGCAATCAACCGGAGTACCGCTGCAAGACCAGGCCTCAACATCTTCCCAAACGGATGCTTTGTGTAAGCGCAGGGGGTATCCAATAGTGATCGCATGTCCCATACCCGATTGAGGTTTGTCCGGTGCTACTACAACAATCCTACCCAAATCCTTTACCGCTTCTACCAAATGCTTTATTCCAGGAGCCGTAATACCATCGTCATTGGTTATGAGTATGATGGGTTTTTCCTTCTTCGTTTTCTTGCCTTGCGCCATAGGAGCTAAAATTACCATATAATTTCAACTCCTTGATTTAGGGTGCTTTCAAAAAAAATTAGCAAAAAATATTGAAAAACTAAAATATTTAGTATATTGCTCCAAATTCATTAGTATGTCACAGTCGTTTGCAGGTCAAAATCTCAAGTTCCTTCGGAAGCAAAAAGGAATGACACAGGAAGAATTTGCGCAGAAACTACAAATCAAAAGATCTCTTTTAGGTGCCTATGAAGAGGAAAGAGCTGAGCCTCGGATAGATGTATTGGAGGTAGTCAGCGACCAATTCAAAATCAGTTTGGATGATCTTTTAAGAAGGGATCTTAGTGAAAGCAAGTCATCGTATTTGTCCAAGCGCAGGCAACAGAAACTCGGAAATTCAGACCAACAGGTTATTCATTTTGTCCCTGTTAAAGCTGCAGCAGGATACTTGGCTGGGTATGCCGACGAAGAATTTATTGATGAGTTGAATACGTTTACACTACCGATGTTGGGAAGTGGACAATACCGTGCATTTGAAATTATTGGAGACAGTATGTTGCCCACTCCAAGTGGATCTATTATAGTGGGGCAAAAACTCGATGAGCTGGATGATGTTAAGCAAAATGCAGCATGCATCGTAGTAAGTAAAAGCGAGGGTATCGTGTACAAACGCGTTTCCAAAAATCCGAAGTCGAGGGGAAAACTTACTCTCATCAGCGATAACCCTGCCTATCAACCTTACGAAGTTCATGCAGAAGACATCATGGAAATCTGGCAGGCTCAGGTAGTAATTACCAAAGTTTCTCAACAGCAGCGTTGGGATGTTAGTCAACTTGCCAACTTGGTTACCAATCTTCAGGAGCAGATCAGTACCATCAAGAAACGGATGAACTGATTGTTATTTATGCACATGGCGTTGATAATCTCCCTATCTAAGGGAGAACGCATTCATTTATCTTTGACTGCCTTATGGAGTTATTGGTTTTTTTCATCTAAACCATTGATTGATAATGTCTAAGCAACAAGGAAAGGAAATTTTTGAATACAACGAAGATTCCATCAAGAGTCTGGATTGGAAGGAACATATCCGTCTGAGGCCTGGGATGTACATCGGAAAGCTTGGAGATGGAAGCAGTCAGGATGATGGAATTTATGTCTTGCTCAAGGAGGTAATGGACAATTGCATCGACGAGCATATGATGGGTTACGGCAAACAAATTGACCTTTCTCTTCAAGGGAAGGAAGTTTCTATCCGCGATTATGGTAGGGGTATTCCGTTGGGCAAACTGGTGGATGTAGTTAGCAAAATCAATACGGGTGCTAAATACGACAGCAAGGTTTTTCAAAAAAGTGTAGGTCTGAATGGGGTGGGTACCAAGGCTGTGAATGCATTGAGTGAGCAATTCAAAGTCACTTCGTTTCGCGACGGTAAAGAAAGAACGGCTGAATTCAAACGTGGTGAATTGATTCGTGAGCACAAAGAAGTATCAACGAAGGAATCCAATGGAACTCTGGTAGCTTTTACACCCGATGATCAGGTTTTTAGAAACTATCATTTTATCTCCGACTATATCGATAAGCAGCTTTGGAATTACTGTTACCTCAATGCGGGTCTTGTCATCAATTACAACGGTCGAAAATTTATCAGTAAAAATGGATTGTTGGATTTATTACACAACAATGCCAATGAAGACGAATTGAGATATCCGGTGATTCATTTGAAAGGGGAGGATATCGAAGTTGCCATTTCGCACAACAACGAGTACGGGGAGGATATTTACAGCTTTGTCAATGGTCAGTATACCACTCAGGGCGGAACGCATGTTGTTGCCTTTAGAGAAGCATTTGTCAAGACCATACGCGATTTCTTTAAAAAAGATTACGATACTTCTGATATCCGACAAAGCATCGTGGCTGCTGTTGCAGTAAGAGTTCAAGAGCCCGTGTTTGAATCTCAGACGAAAACAAAATTGGGTTCTCAATATCTATACGAGGGTGGTCCATCCATGAAAAATTTCATGATCGACTTTTTCTCCAAGGAGTTGGATAATTTCTTGCACAAAAATGCATCCGTTGCTGAAGCGTTAAAAAAGCGAATTGAACAAAGTGAACGAGAGCGAAAAGAACTGGCGGGCATTAAAAAGTTGGCAAACGAAAGGGCTAAAAAAGCTAATCTTCACAATAGAAAACTTCGCGACTGTCGTATTCACTTGAATGATGAGCCGCCTTCCAAAGGCAAAGAAGAATTTATAGCCAAGCAATTGCATTCAACCATTTTTATTACCGAAGGTGATTCTGCCAGTGGTTCGATTACTAAATCACGAGATGTTGAAACGCAATCGGTATTCAGCTTGAGGGGTAAGCCGTTGAACTGTTTTGGGTTGACTAAAAAAGTGGTGTATGAAAACGAGGAATTCAATTTGTTGCAGCATGCCTTGAATATTGAAGAGGGGATGGATGAT
This sequence comes from Bacteroidota bacterium, assembly GCA_041177705.1. GTDB lineage: Bacteria > Bacteroidota > Bacteroidia > Chitinophagales > Chitinophagaceae > Pollutibacter. Next base: position 1,410 of record JBEDAP010000151.1, on the reverse strand, counting down.
CTGAGGTATAACAATATCATTATTGCTACAGACGCTGATGTGGATGGGATGCACATACGTTTATTGCTGATGACTTTTTTTCTGCAGTTTTTCCCGGATTTGGTCCGCGATGGGCATGTCTATATTTTAGAAACCCCTCTGTTCCGAGTTCGCAACAAGCAGGAAACGATTTACTGTTATTCAGAACAGGAAAAGTTGGATGCAGTCAAGAAAATTGGAAGCAAGGCAGAGATTACGCGTTTCAAGGGCCTTGGAGAAATATCTCCGGATGAATTCAAAAAATTTATTGGTCCCGATATGCGAAAAACACCTGTCTATCTTGAAAATCATTTGCATATCCAGCATCTCTTGGAGTATTATATGGGAAAAAATACACAAGAGCGACAAGACTTTATTGTTTCAAATCTTCGAGTTGAATTGGATACAGTAGAAGAATCAAATGTGTGAATATGATACATGTAGTTTTTAATGAACCAGATGCGCGTGTGCTTGAAGCAGCCATACAAATGGATGAATCCATGGCTGGAGAGGTTTTGATTGTTAGAGATGATTATGCTGTTGGGCCCTTGACTGGCATTTTCACTCCGGAAGGCAAAGAGGCGAGAAACAATTGGTGGAAGATGGTTTTAGAAGGAGGAGATTTCGAAAGCCTCCTTACAGAAGGTATCGTGGATGACGATTCTTTGGTTCTAAAAATCAGCGAAGCTCTTACCAACAATTCGGATGAAGTACTCTGGATCTGGGCAGCTCAAAACAAACATGATGTTTGTGGATACTATTGGCTGGTGAGTCAGTTGGCTTCTTTTCAAGGCCGAATCATGATCCTATATCTCAACAACCTTCCCTTTATTAACGAAAAGGGAAATATATTTTATCCGGATTGGCTGAGTCAGATTCCTGCCAAAGAGTTTTTGAAAGCCAAGAAACTAGCGAGACCCGTAACAATCAGTGAATTTGAAGTTGATGCGGATGAGTGGAATAAAATTTGTTCTGCTTGCATGGAGGTTCGATTGTTGGAAGGAGGGAAGAAAATCATTCAGAAAGAAGTTGACTATTACGATACGGATCTTTCAAGATTTATTTTGCCTGAATCTCAAAAAGCTTCGAAAATCATTCATCAATTTCTTTCAAAGAATAAAGAAACAACAGGAGACGCATTCCTACTATGGCGTTTGAAGCATCTCGCAGGAAGTGAAAAATTTGAATGCATGGGTGAAATGAAGGGAATGAAGGAGTTTGAGTTGAAGAAAAAAACAGCGGTAGAAGCTGCAGAATAATGAGTTAACATGGCGAAAGCAAAAAATACCATCGATTTAGAAAATGAATCCGGCGTTTCCGGCCAATACAAAAATTGGTTTCTGGATTATGCCTCCTATGTTATACTCGAGCGAGCAGTGCCTGCAGTGCTGG
>JBEDAP010000150.1:0-5591 GCA_041177705.1 Bacteroidota bacterium | reverse complement strand
AATGTTGAATTCCACTATGCAGATCGAATTATTGTCTCCAAGAGTCCTTCGCTGATATTCTCCAATCCTTTTATACCCTATAAATGCGAAAAATTAGATCAAGTTGAAGGAGGTGCATATTGCATTTTCACAAAAGAGTTTTTGAATGAAAATGCGATAAGTCGAAATTATTCTGTTTTTCATCCTCAAGGAAACCACATCTTTCCACTTTCGAAAATACAAGCGAAAAAAGTTGCACACGTTTTCGAAGAAATGAAGGATGAATTAAATTCTAATTACTCTTTCAAGTATGATATGCTGCGTAACAAAGTATATGACTTGATTCACTTTGCACTCAAAATGCAACCCCCAACCCAACAGGGTGAAGATGTGAAGAATGCCGCTCAACGGATTGCATCCTTATTCATTGAATTACTAGAAAGACAATTTCCCATTGAAGAGCATCATCCACGCATTCAATTTAGATCCCCATCAGATTTTGCAGAACAAATGAACATTCACGTGAACCACCTAAACGGTGTATTGAAAGAAGTAACTGGATATACAACATCCGAGCTGATTGCTCAACGTATTTTAGAGGAATCGAAAATTTTACTGCGTCAGAGCACACTCAACATCAGCGAGATCGGATATGCACTCGGCTTCAAAGAAGTCCCTCACTTCAACAACTTCTTCAAGAAGCATACGCAGGTAAGTCCCATGAAATTTCGAAAAGGCCTGCTTACCCCTCAATAGGCTTAAATCTGAATATTCTGTTTGGTCAACTGAGGCAAATACGGCTGTTCATAAAACCGCTTACCGGTTAATTTATACAACGAATTTGCCAATGCTGCAAAAATGGGGGGAAACAACGGCTCTCCTAAACCAGTTGGATCGATTTCATTTTTCACAAAATGGACTTCGATTGACTTCGGTGCTTCCTTCATTCGAATCATTCGATAATTGTTGAAGTTGTTTTTTAATGCAACCCCATTCTCAAAAGGGAATTCTCCAAACAAAGCGTTTCCTATGCCATCCACTATAGCTCCCTCTCCCATGTTGATGGAAGCATCCGGATTCACAACAATTCCGCAATCAACTGCTGCATATACTTTTTCAACTTCCAATTTGTTGTTGCTGATGCGCGTATCCACAACCTGCGCAACATAAGAATTGTGACAGAAATAGGCAGAAACTCCACGATGTTTAGATTTATCAGAACTATTCCATCCTGATTTTTCTCTGACCAACTCCAAGACCCCAGCATATCGTTTAGCGTCATAGTCGTTATTCTTTCCAACAGGATTCTTAGCTGCTCGATCTAACAATTCCAATCGGAATGCTATGGGATCCTTGCCCATGGTTTCCGCTAATTCGTCTAAAAAAGATTGCTCCGAACTAGCCATAAAATTCGATCTTGGTGCTCGGAACGCCCCAATGGTAATATTGGACTTATGTTCCCAGCTTTCTGCCAGATAGTTATCAATGGCACCTGCTGGAAAACGATTTTGATGCAAGGGGCTTTCAGGAATACCACCTGCTTTTACATGAAAAGCAAGCAATTGATTCTTTTCGTCTAAGGCAGCACGGAATGTTGCGCTATAGGCTGGACGATAGATACCATAGGTCATATCGTCTTCGCGCGAGTAAATCAATTTAATGGGAGCTTTGGCTTTCTGTGATATCACAGCAGCCTCTACCATGTGGTGACTATACGCACGAAGTCCAAACCCACCGCCCATTCTGGCTAAATTGATTTGAATATTTTCTTTTGGCATCCCCAAGATGTCTGCAATCGTACCCACAATAAATTCAGGTGCCTGTGTTGGGCCATAGATTACTGCTTTGTCTGCTTTTACATCCGCATAGCAGTTAACCGGTTCCATGGTATTGTGCGCAAGAAAGGGACAAGTATACGTCCTCTCCAAAATTTTATGTGCTTTTTGAAATGCTTCCTCAGGATTTCCGTCTTTTCTTAAAACCGTACCAGGATTCTTGGTATAGGTTTCCATGATCTTTTTGTGATCAGTAGAGCTTTCCAATCCTGCAGGAATTGTTTGTTTTATGGATTGTCCCGGTCTTCCGGCCATTTCATATGTAGTTTCCGGTGCATTTTCCCATTCAACTTTAATGGCTTTTTTTGCCTTCATCACTTCCCAAGTAGATTTTCCAACAATGGCAACCATTTCAATAAAGGTTGCCGTGTCAAAGAAATTTCTCTTGTACGAATCGTTCATTATTTTGATTGGGAAAACATCAATGATACCTGGCATGGATTTTACGGAGGCCGCATCAAGCGATTTGAATTTTTTTCCAAACGCAGGAGGATTTACAATCATGGCATACAACATCCCCTCGGTTTTGTAATCCATTCCGAATAAAGGCTTTCCTGTAATGATTTTTTCCAGATCTACATTCTTTTTAGAAGTACCAATTATCTTAAAACGATCTGTAGTCTTGAGCTTGATGTCTTGTGGTATTGGCAACGTTGATGCCAATGATGCTACTGCACCATACCCAATGGACTTGCCTGAATTTTTATGCAGCAGCATACCGTTTTCAGTAGTGATTTCACCAGCAGGAACATTCCATTGTTGTGCCGCTGCCAACACCAAAAGCTGTCTTGCTGTTGCCCCTGCGGTACGCAGTGGTTTCCAACCTTGGCGGATACCCTGACTGCCTCCGGTAAACTGACGGGAGTAACGTTTGGGATAAAAATCTGCTTGTTCTACTGTTACATTTTTCCAATCCACATCCAATTCTTCAGCCACAATCATGGGCATGGCCGTTTTCACGTTGGATCCGAATTCGGGATTCGCGGAATACAGTGTGATGTTTCCGTTAGTAGCAATTTTGATATAGCTATTCAACTCAAACCATTCGTTTGGCAGTTCAGTTAAGGATTCTGCTCCCATTGCATGTCCTGCCAACCAACTGAAATTCAGCAAAAGTCCACCGCCAGTGAGTGAACTAACTTTTAAGAATGATCTGCGATCTATCGTTTTATTGGTATGTGCCATTTGAATTCTTTTAGATGGTTTTAGATGCTTTTTGGATAGCGGCTTTCACACGTACATAGGTGCCGCATCTGCACAAATTGCCATTCATAGCATCGTCAATTTCTTTATCGGTTGGTTTGGGATTTTTCTTGAGCAATGCAGCGGCTGTCATGATTTGTCCTGCCTGACAATACCCGCATTGAGGAACATCGTGCTCAGCCCAAGCCTTTTGCAAAGGATGATCCCCTTTTTCAGAAAGTCCTTCGATTGTAGTGATGGTAGCTGAACTGGCAGCTGAAACAGGAATTTGGCATGAGCGGATTGCATTTCCATTGAAGTGAATGGTGCAGGCGCCACAAGATCCAACTCCGCAACCGTATTTTGATCCAATCAAATTCAAATGATCTCTGAGCACCCACAGAATAGGCGTTGCAGCATCCACATCAACCGAATATTCTTTGCCATTGACCTTAAGCTTAAAAACAGGCATAAAAACTTTTTTTTGAAGTTCGCCAATTTTATACGGAATCGGTTATGTTTTTCAAACAAAAAATTGCAAAAATCAAATAATGGAATCAGTCCTGCTCGGTTTTCAAAATGGAAGCTATATTTCCTGCAACTTCTATTGCCGCACGGTGAGAATAATCCTGAACAAAGGTATTTCGATTTTGCGTTTCAGTGAGGGAAAAATGGATTTCAGCAGTCATGCTCTCTTCAATTCTGCCATCCATCATCCCTGAAATAGGAGAAGCCAATGCTGTGGCATGATCGCGCTTGGCATGCAATTCCAGAGTATACTGTTTATTCCGCAAAACGATATCAACTTGGTCTTGATCAGCAAAGCATTTCAGCAACTTTGTTCCATTGTAGGTGGTGAAGGGAATGATCTTACCGTGCAGTGAAAGTCCTGCTATAAATCCTACAAACGAACTTCCCATCCAAGGAATATTGGCAACGGATGATTTTAATGAAATTCCCGGGACGCTAAAATGATTGCTTTGCATCCAGATATAGGCACTAGGGAAAGAGTGGCCCCAATCTTTTTCGATATACCCTCTCCCTCCATCCATGTTAATCGTTTCACCTTGGATACACAATGAACCTTGAATAGAATGATCCATACTCACTATTCCATGATAGCATTCCATAAAGGGAGCAAAAGTATACGGACCCATAATCCCGGGTGAGTATAATCGCTTGGGCCAGGGCGTATTTCCAGTGAACGTCAATTCACCATGCGCATCAGGGAGTGACAAGCGAATGGCATTAGAATTAAAAAAATTGTTTTCGATTTCTACATGGAATCGATTGCGAGCAGGATGAAATAAACTGGAATTAAATCGATGATAAACGGCGGTTTTTTTCATTCCATCCAAGACCTGAATAAATGCCTGTGCTTGTCCGTTGTTGTCCATGGCAATACCCGGAATGAAAGCAAAAGCCCGAGTAGCATCGTCATTTACAACTTTAAAATACCAGCCTTCAAAATACTTTTTCTTCTTGCCCCAACCTTGAAACCGTTCAGGATGAAAAAGAGATTGTAGATTTTGTAATAAACTAACCAAAAAATCAATTTTTATTTTTTACTCATCCTATTTTTCAAAAGCACAAGGGCGAGCAAACTGATTAAAGAAATTCCACTGAGATAATATCCAACGTAATGAAGTCCAAAGGACGTTGCCAAGTAGGTTGCAAAATACGGGGCAAGGGATGCGCCTAAAATTCCGGCAAATGTAAATGCCATGGAAGATCCGGTATACCGAACAGCAGTGGGATAAATTTCAGCTAAAGCAGTGCCGAGTGGCCCGTATGTAAAACCCATCAATAGCAAGCCCAACGAAAGAAATAGGGTGGTACGCAAAAGATTACCGGCTTCAAATAATGAGTCGAACGATAATCCGAAGAAAAAGATCAATAGTGTAGCAATGATCAAAATGCGAAAGGTTCCAACTTTATCTGCCCATCGGGAAGAAATAGGTATACCGATAGCAAAGAAAAGAATAGCAATCAACTGGGAGAAGAGAAAGGATTCTCGCTCATACCCCAAATGTGATGTTCCCCAACTGAGTGTAAATACAGTCATCAAATAAAAAATAACAAACGTTGCTGTTGCAGCGAGACTTCCCAACATAAGAGTGGAAGTATGTTTTTTAAAAACGGTAATCATAGGAACCTTAACGTGTCCCTTTGAATCTGTAAGCTTCTGAAAATCTGGAGTCTCGTCAATATTCATTCTCACATAAAGGCCAATAAAAACAAGCAATGCACTGGCTAGAAAAGGAATTCGCCAGCCCCAAGAAAGAAAATCTTCATTGCTTAAGTAATTACCAAGCAATAGAAATGATCCATTGGATAGAATAAACCCAAGAGGTGCGCCCAATTGTGGGAACATACCGTACCAAGCTTTCTTTTCAGCAGGAGCATACTCTGTAGCCAAGAGAACAGCTCCACCCCATTCACCGCCTAAACCAAGGCCTTGCCCAAATCTAAATATCGCGAGCAATAAGGGAGCAAGTATTCCAATAGAAGCATAGCCTGGGAGAAGTCCAATTGCCACGGTTGATGGCCCCATGGTTAACAAAGCAGCAACCAACGTAGCTTTTCGTCCAATTC
>JBEDAP010000149.1:0-2726 GCA_041177705.1 Bacteroidota bacterium | reverse complement strand
TACATTGCTTTTTCAGCGTTCATATCCACTCCTTTTTCCTTCAGGTATTTAATTTCCTCTTCTCTACTCAATTTTAAATCGCGGATAGGAGTTATGATCTCTACTTCTGGAATCATGATGTGAAAGACCATATCAAAACGCACTTGATCATTTCCTGCGCCAGTGCTTCCGTGGGCAACTGCATCAGCTTGTAGTCTTTGAACATGTTCTGCAATGTGAATCGCCTGACTCAGCCGTTCTGCACTCACGCTCAAGGGGTATGTATTGTTTTTTAGAACATTTCCATAGATCAGGTAACGGATGATTTTATCGTAATACGATAGAACGGCATTAACACTGGTATGGGATGCAACACCCAAACGATGGGCATGGTCTTCAATTTTTTTCAGTTCATCTTCACTGAATCCACCTGTATTCACAATGATGCTATGCACCTCGTATCCTTTTTCTTCTGTAAGGTATTTCACACAGAAAGTTGTATCCAGTCCACCACTGAATCCAAGAACAATTTTTTTTGCCATAGTACACTATTAAATATTGAACAATGTGGTTAGAATACTTTTCAGGTGCCCGTTGTTTTTCTCTTCTTTTTTCAAAAAGGGCTTGAGCAATTTCCACTCTTTGATTCGAAACAAACGTTCAAAGCCTTTTGAGTTCTCTTCGAAGAATTTTTGGGTCTCTGCAGGTTCATAATGGTCTTTGGGATCGAAGAGCATGGCAGTACACATGCAATTTTTTCTTTCTTTGCTCATTAAAATTTCATAGTTCACGCAGCTTTTACAGCCCGCCCAAAAATCTTCGTCCTGTGTCAGTTCTGAATAGGTGACTGGCTCGTATCCCAACTCAGAGTTGATTTTCATTACGGCCAATCCTGTTGTTAATCCGAATATTTTAGCTTCTGGGTATTTTTCTCTGCTCAATTGGAAAATATGCTGCTTGATTTTTCGCGCGAGTCCGCTTTTTCTCAACGTGGATTTTACAATCAATCCTGAGTTGGCAACATATTCACCGTGGCTCCACGTTTCAATGTAGCAGAATCCAGCCCATTCATCGTTTTCTGTAAGAGCAATGATGGCTTTGCCTTCTGACATTTTTTTGCGGATATAATCTGGACTTCTTTTCGCAATTCCAGTTCCTCTCGCTTTGGCGGATTCTTCCATTTCTCTGCAGATTTCATCTGCAAAGAAGAAGTCCTGTTCAGTGGCTATTTTTATTTTGAAATTTTGTGTTTGTTGTTCCATTTGGAGATAGTTGAAATTAAGATAGCTACGATCACTGCCTTGGGCAATGACGTCTGCAGCATGAAATGCTAGTGATGGGGGTAAATATCAACGTCGTACCAGAAACGGAACCGGTCGGCTTAAAAAAACTGTTCCTTGAGGGACAGTAAAAACCCAACGCATGGAAGCAGTACTAACTGCTTCTGCTATTGATGAGTAGGTCAGGTTTTTTTTCATTTTTCTATATCTGTCTGTGATTCAATAATTGTGTTGTGCAAATTTAACTGAAAAATTGAATAAGATTCAACAAAATAAGGGGAGTATTTGACTGATTTTATCTCGCTACGGGAGCGCCGTGGATGGCCCTGCTCATCTCTTGAATCAGGCTAAGGTCCTTTTCGATAGCATTTCCTACCACGATGATGTCTGCGCCTGCCTTGCAATTGAGGTAGGCTTTTTCTGCATCGCGAATGCCTCCTCCAACGATCAAAGGGATTTGGATTTGAGAGGCAACCGATTGAATCATGGATTCCGAAATTGGCTTTTTGGCCCCGCTACCGGCATCCATATATATGAGCTTCATTCCAAGCATTTCTCCGGCCATTGCGGTGCATACTGCAATTTCATTCTTATCGGCAGGAATGGGACTGGCATTGCTGATGTAAGAGACGGTAGTGGGAGCGCCGCCATCAATTACCATGTATCCGGTTGATAGTATTTCAAGTCCACTTTTGCGAACCTGGGGCGCAGAAATTACGTGTTGGCCAATTAGAAGCTCGGGGTTACGTCCGGATATCAACGAGAGGTAAAGTAGCGCATCTGCATAGGGTGTAACCTGGGAAGGGCTTCCAGGGAATAGCACTACGGGGATATCGCATTCCTTTTTAATGTGTTGAACCAGCTGTTCCAAATGGTCGCTTACCACCAAGCTTCCTCCTACAAAAATCAAGTCTACTTCCGCCAATGTACAATTCTCAAGAAGTGCATCAGCTTGGGATATTGAAGTTTTATCGGGATCTATCAATACGGCAAGCGATTTCTTATTGGCTTGCTTGTTTCCTAAGATTTTATGGTAGACGGTAGGTGTCACGCAGGTGTATAATATGCAAATGTGCGAAAAACTTTCCTATAAACGAAGGAAAGAAGAGAGTTGTAGGATGTTGTTTGTGGTGTACGTATTGGATTTTCCTTCAATGTATTGTAGCATGTATCCAAATTCCAAGTCAAGCTTTTTCCCGAATCGGTATCCGATTCCGGCATAGGTTCTGGATTGGTCGAAGACTTTATTGTTTGCAAATTTGCTTCCAAGGGTATTGAAAAAAAACTCATTTTGAAAGGCACCGTAGATCCCTTTGGAAAGAGTTTTTGCTTTAGAAAATGTAGTCATGTATCGGGTGAAATACCTAAATCGTGCATTGAATTGCTGATTGGATTTAACCAGTTCATCGTTTTGAGCAAGAAGTGTAGGAATTCTTCTTTCTTCCAGGCGAAGTCGATGTTGTAGAA
>JBEDAP010000148.1:0-3313 GCA_041177705.1 Bacteroidota bacterium | reverse complement strand
CCTTACAAAGATGTAATTACCGCCAAAGCGAAGTCCACAAAGGGACTATTTACTGTTCATAAAGTTGATGACAAGTATTATTTCGAAATTGACGAAAAGGTTTTCGGAAGAGAGATTATGGCGATTACCCGTTATACCAAGGTCGCCGGTGGTGGTGGTATATATGGTGGCGAACTCGCTAACCAGCAAGTGGTAAAATTCGAAAAAGGTCCGGATAATAAAATATTCATGCGCGTAGTTACTGTAATCAGCGTTGCAGATTCATCTCAACCTATTTACAAAGCTGTGCGGAATTCAAATTTGGATCCAATTGCTGCTGCATTTGATATCAAATCACTTGGAAAAGATTCTACAGGTGCTGTTATTGATGTTACTGATTTCTTCAAAGGAGATAACCAGGTTGTTTCTTTAAGTGCTGGAGCAAAAAGAAATTTGAATCTGATGATGATTCAAAGCGATAGATCCTTCATTGAAACGATCAAAACATTCCCCATCAATACAGAAGTAAGAACCGTAAAAACATTCTCTGCCAGCGCAGGCGGTCCATCCCCTGTACCATCACCCTTCCCCAGCCGCAGTCTGCCTGCAGCCAATGCGGCCGGAGCGGTTACCATTGAAACAAATACCTCTTTCATCATCTTACCTGAGCAACCCATGCAAAGAAGAATGAATGATGTTCGTGTTGGGTTTTTTGCTGATGATTACACCGTGTACAGCGACGATCAGCAAAAGGTTGAGGAAGAAAGTTTCATCGTTCGCTGGAAACTTCAGCCCAAAAAAGAAGATATGGAGCGTTGGAAAAAAGGTGAGATGGTTGAACCTGAGAAACCCATTGTATATTATATAGATCCAGCGACGCCCAAAAAATGGAGACCTTACCTCATTCAAGGTATCAATGACTGGCAGACTGCTTTTGAAAAAGCTGGATTTAAAAATGCCATCATGGGTAAAGAGTGGCCAGAGAACGACAGCACCATGAGCTTGGAAGATGCACGTTTCTCGGTGATCCGTTATTTCGCCTCTGATATCGCCAATGCGTATGGCCCCAATGTGCATGACCCACGCAGTGGTGAGATCATCGAAAGCCATATTGGATGGTACCACAATGTTATGAGCTTGGTGCACGACTGGTACTTTGTTCAAACAGCAGCTGTTGATACAGAAGCACGCAAAATGAAATTTGATGACGACCTGATGGGCAACCTCATTCGCTTTGTTTCCTCTCATGAGGTGGGCCACACATTGGGCCTTCGCCACAACATGGGATCCAGCAGCAAAACTCCTGTTGAAAAATTAAGAGATAAATCCTGGGTTGAAGCAAATGGACATACAGCTTCCATCATGGACTATGCCCGTTTCAACTATGTTGCACAACCCGAAGACAATATCAGCAGAGTTGGTTTATTCCCAAGAATTGGCGATTACGATAAATGGGCCATTGAGTGGGGATATGGATTTGGAGCGGCCAACGAGGAAGAAGATAGTAAGCAGCGTAATAAACTTTACAACGAGCGCATAGCAAAAAATCCTAGAGTGTGGTTTGGTACCTATGAATATGGTAACATGTCGGATCCCAGAACACAAAGCGAAGATTTGGGCGACAACTCCATGAAAGCAAGTGAATATGGAATCAAGAATCTGAAGCGTATTGTTCCCAATCTTGTTGAATGGACAAAAGAAGAAGGCAACAAATACGAAAATCTCAGACAAATGTATGGTCAGGTTGTTGGTCAGTACAACAGATACCTCAACCACGTTATCCGAAACATTGGTGGGTACTATGAAACGCCAAAAAGCGTAGAACAAACCGGCAGTGTGTTTGAAGTAACTCCCAAAGCCATGCAAAAAGAAGCAGTTGCATTCATCAACAACCAATTGTTTGCAACTCCAACCTGGATGTTAGACCAAAATATTTTGGATAAAATAAGCAGTCCTACTTCCGACCAGCTTGGCTCCCTTCAGGATAATGCGTTGGCGAGTATTTTGTCTTCTGCTCGTCTAACCCGCATGACTACAAGTGCCAATCGATATGCTGATGCGTATTCAATTGCTGAACTTTTCACCGATCTGAAAAAAGGCGTATGGAGCGAATTGGCCGGTGGCAAGAAAATCGATGGCTACAGAAGAAATCTACAAAAGAGCTATGTGGAGCGCATGATTGCTCTCCTAGGAAATACAGGCAGCAGCGTAACGATCAGTTTGGGTGGCGGTATCAGCTCTGGACCGGATCCAAAGAAGACAGATATCATGTCTACTGTCCGTGCTCACCTCTCCAGTTTACGCAACGAAGTTCTTGCAGCAAGTGCAACAGCTTCAGATTCCATGACCAAGTACCACTTGCAGGATGTTGCGGATAGGATCAAGAGGGCGTTGGAACCTAAGTAAAAAACGAGGGACAAGGGACGAGGGACAAGGAAACATAAAAAAGCCTCTCATTTTGTTGAGAGGCTTTTTTATGTTTTTTATCTACTCCGCTCCTTGCTTTATCAAAATATACGCAAGTGTAATCAAGACATCACTCCACCTCAACCAGATACCCTTGTCCCTCGTCCCTCGTCCCTTCACCCTAATAAAGTCTATCACTCATACCTCAACGCTACAATCGGATCGAGTTTGGCTGCTTTGATGGCTGGATATAAGCCGGCGACTAGTCCAACTATTGAACAAATAATGATTCCTATAGAGATGATTTTCCAAGGTATAAAGAAGGGCGTGTCCATGAGGCTGCCTACTGCATTTCCAATCGCAACTCCTAAGATAATTCCAATGCAAGCACCCATTAAACTTATCAAGGTAGATTCAAAAAGAAACTGAGTACGCACTGAGTTTTTCTTTCCTCCCAGTGCTTTTATCAATCCAACTTCTTTGGTTCGTTCAGTAACAGCTACCAACATGATATTCATAAGTCCAATTGCAGCTCCTATTAGCGTAATAAATCCGATTGCGCCTGCAGCTGCAGAAATGGTTCCCAATAAACTGATAAATGTTTCTGCGATGCTATCGCTTTTATCAACATAAAAATTGTTGTCGTCTGTTGTATTCAATCCACGAATGGTTCTAAACGCACCTTCCGCTTCACCAATTGCTGCATCCATTTGATTGATATCTGCAACCATCACTGCCAACAAATAGGATTGATTCTTATTGGAGTAACGCTGCCGCACATTGGTATAGGTTGCAAAAATCACATTATCGGCCTGTAAGAAAGAACTGGATCCTTTTTCTTTGGTTACACCAATCACTCTGTATTTATTTCCGCCCACGCGAATTACTTTTTCGAGTGCACGGTCGTAGCGACTTCCAAATAATTTGA
>JBEDAP010000147.1:0-4735 GCA_041177705.1 Bacteroidota bacterium | reverse complement strand
GATTTAATCCGTTGCACTTTCACCTGATTCAGAAAATCTTCCATTCCTTTTAGAAGTCCGTAGAATGCTACTTCGGCTGTATTTGGAATAAATGAAAAGATTGTATGCTTTAAATCATTGTTGATGGATTTCAACACACTATCACTCAATCGATACCCCAATCCAATTCGTTCACGATAAATTTTTTCATCACTGCCGCGTGAAAAATAAATTCGCTCAAAACTACAGGCCTTTCTTTCTTTGGGTTCCAATACTTGCTCGATCGAATACGTACCATCGCTTTTTACAATAAGCGCTTCGCCCGGCATTAATTCTTTTACTTCATTCTCTCCTAAATTGAATGAAGTACGCAAAGCCGCTCTTTCCGAGGCTGCTGCAATCAATTCGTCGCATATATAATAATAGGAAGGACGAATACCGTGAGCATCCCGAATGATAAACGAATCTCCATTCCCCAACAACCCACAAACATGGTATCCGCCGTCAAAATGCTTGAATGATTTCTTAAGTACATTAACCAAGGATATGTTATCCGGATTTGCTTCGTCTTCCTTCACAATAAAATGGTGAACAACTTCCATCATCGCTGCCAAATCGCTTTGACGCTGAAAGGTTCCCGGATCAATATTCACCAATCCAAACAACTCATCGGTATTCACTAAATTGAAATTACCCGCCAAGGCTAAATTCCGTGCCGGAATGATATCGCGTTTGATGAAGGGGTGACAAAATTCAACGTTGTTTTTTCCTTGAGTGCCGTAGCGGAGATGGCCCAAGAGCAATTCCCCCATGAAATTGAGATGGCCTTTCATCAATCCCGGATGCTTGCGGATCTCGGGTTGAAATTTCTCCAATTCACTGATCTCTTTTCCAACCTGGCTGAATAAATCAGCAATGGCCTGAGTTGCATTGCTCCTCAACCTGTGCATAAATGGATATCCAGGCTCTGCATTCAGTTTAACAGCAGCTATACCTGCACCATCCTGTCCTCGGTTGTGCTGTTTCTCCATCAAAAGATAGAGTTTATTCAACCCATACAGCGCCGTACCCTTTTTTTGTTGGTAATAGGAGAATGGCTTAAGAAGCCGGATAAATGCTAATCCGCATTCGTGTTTAATGGCATCACTCATAGTGAGGAATGAGCCGCTAATTTACACTTAAATAAGAAGATAGCTGAAATAAATGAGCGATTATTTGCTCACGTAATTGGGGAACTGCTGACGAAGACCCTCGCATGTCTGGTAATCCTTGTCTACCATCACATAATAGGTAGGAAGCTTGGTCTGAAACCACTTTTCAATGGTTCGATCCTTCTTTTCCGCCAACGCCCTTTGGGAAATTTTATCAAAGTCGTCTTTCAGGTTTTCACGGTGTGGATCGGTCTTGGATTGCAAATAAACGATACGAACCGCCTGCTTTTCCTGCTCATCCTTATACACCATCGGCTGCGTATATTCTCCCACTTTGAGCTTATCGAGATAAGGAACCAAATTCTTATCCAATTCATCGATGGTTACAAAAGAACCACCGCTACCATTCATGATACCAGCCGTGAACTTACTGTTTTGATCATCGCTGTATTTATCAACCGCCTCCCCGAAACTAATCGTACCTGCGATTAACTTGGAACGGACAGAGTCCATTTTGGCTTTCACCATTTCAATATCTTCTTCAGTTACCTGAGGAACACGAAGTATGTGACGGATAACAGCATCATCTCCATTTCTGCTTATCATTTGGATGATGTGATAACCAAACTTCGACTTGATCACCGGTGAAATCTGACCTTCCTTCAAACGAAAAGCTGCGTTCTTGAAATCAGGATCCCAGTCTTTTTGATTTTTATTGATTTCGTATCTACCTCCACTCTGCTTACTTCCTGGATCCTCAGAATACAGACGGGCCATTGTTTCAAATGATTTTTGACCAGCCTCAATCTGCCTTCTGTAATCTGCTAATTCATCTTGAGCAAATTTTTCCAATTCCCTTCCCGCTTTCGGATGCATTACAATCTGTCCGATTACCAATTCCGTTTCGTAAAAAGGGAGACTATCTTTGGGAATACGATTGAAATAATCACGCACTTCATTCGGTGTAATCTTGATGGATTCTATGATTTTGTCGCGCATGGCTTTCGACAAGCGACCTTCCTTGATGGACTTTCTAAAATCTTCTTTAACCTGATAAATGGTTCTACCTGCAATTTGCTCAAACGCTTCTTTACCGCCGTACTGCATGATAAAGTAGCGTACGCGCTGATCCAATTCTGCTTCAACCTCTTCATCCGAAACAGGCAAAGAGTCTTTCTCCGCTTGAAGAATCAACGCTTTGTCTTGCATCATTCTTTCCAGAATCATGCAATCCGCATTTCGAGGAAGTTCTGATCCCTGACGTTTCATATCGTCCATATAATTGACGATATCACTTTTCAGTACGATCTTATCACCAACAATCGCAATGATTTTATCGGCTAATAATTTTGCAGTTTGTGATTTTGCCGAAACAGTCACAACCAAAAGGAGCAGAAAAAAGAAACTCTTCTTCATGATTTCAATGCCAATTTACTCTGCTACAGGTTAACAATATCATAAAACAAAACGTCTGTCTTCATTTCAGGTTATCAGAGCGTTCTTTTCACTTCAGTTTCTTCAAAGGCCTCGATTACATCTCCTACGCGGATATCGCTGTAATTCTTAACCGTAAGACCGCACTCCATGCCTGCACTTACCTCTTTGGCATCGTCCTTGAATCGCTTCAAGCTTCCCAGCTCTGCACTCTTTCCTTCGCCTTTGGGATATTCCACGATACCATCACGGATCACGCGTATTTTACTGTTTCTGCTGATCTTACCTTCCATGACATAACATCCAGCAACGGTTGCCTTATCAAACTTATATACCTCACGGATCTCAACGTTGGCAATAATCTTCTCTTCCACCTTAGGTTCAAGCAATCCTTCCATCGCACTCTTGATTTCTTCAATAGCATTGTAGATGATGGAATACAACTTGATCTGCACACCTTCTTTTTCTGCCAACTTGCTCGCTTGCATAGAAGGACGAACGTTGAAACCAACAATGATCGCATCCGATGCAGCTGACAACAATACATCACTCTCGGTGATTTGTCCCACAGCTTTTAATACCACTTTGATAGCCACTTCCTCGGTTGAAAGTTTCTGCAACGAGTCACTCAATGCTTCCACAGATCCATCCACGTCACCTTTGATGATGATGTTGAGTTCTTTGAAATTACCCAAGGCCAATCTTCTTCCAATCTCATCCAGCGTAATATGTTTCTTCGTACGAATACCCTGCTCGCGAATGATTTGCGCACGACGGTTGGCAATCTCTTTGGCTTCGGCTTCATCTTCATAGACCTTGAATTTTTCACCAGCCTGGGGTGCGCCATTCAAGCCTAAGATCAATACAGGCGAAGCAGGAGGAATAGCATCTACTCGGTTGTTACGCTCATTCATCATGGCTTTCACCCTACCATAGTATTGTCCACTGACCACCAAGTCGCCTTGATGCAAGGTTCCGTTTTGAACCAAAATGGTTGCAACATAACCACGACCTTTATCCAACGTCGCTTCAATTACAGTACCATTGGCTTCTCTTTCCGGATTAGCCTTTAAATCGAGAATCTCTGCTTCCAACAAGATTTTTTCCAAAAGTTTGTCGACATTAAGACCTGATTTAGCAGCAATCTCCTGACTTTGGAATTTACCACCCCACTCTTCTACCAGGATATTCATCTGGGATAACTGCTCGTATATTTTTTGAGGATTGGCTCCGTCTTTATCAATCTTGTTGATTGCAAAAATCATGGGTACACCGGCTGCCTGAGCGTGGCTGATTGCTTCTTTGGTTTGAGGCATCACCGCATCGTCTGCAGCAACTACAATGATTGCTAAGTCGGTAACCTTGGCACCACGGGCACGCATCGCCGTAAACGCCTCGTGACCAGGAGTATCCAAGAATGTGATCGATTTTCCATTGGGTAAATCCACATGATACGCTCCGATGTGTTGCGTGATACCTCCGGCCTCACCTGCCACCACATTGGCGTTGCGGATGTAGTCGAGTAACGAAGTTTTACCATGGTCAACGTGACCCATGATCGTAACAATCGGGGCACGTGGTTTGAGATCTTCTATATCATCTTCTTCCTCTTCTTCCTCCATCTCCATCTGCTTCTCCATGTCGATGAACTCTACCTCGTATCCAAATTCACCAGCCACCAATTCAATTACTTCTGCATCCAGGCGCTGATTGATAGACACCATGATGCCCAAGCTCATACACTTTCCGATGATCTCTGTAAAGCTCACATCCAACAAGGATGCCAATTCGCTTACACTGATAAATTCTGTAACCTGAATCTTGTTGCTTTGCTCTTCGCCTTCTGCACCGGCTTCCATTTCTTCTCGCTTGAGTCGGCGAAGTTTAGATTTGGTAACCTTTGCTTTTGATCCTCCGCCGCCACCAGAAAGTTTAGCCTGCGTTTCGCGAATTTTGTTTTGAATTTCTTTTTCGTCGATCTCTTTTACTTCATTGCGACGAGAAAGTTTTGGACCACCCGTTCTAGGCGCACCGCCTCCACCTTTCTGACCGGGAGCACCGCGCTGAATGGTTGGCTTGGTACGCTCAACTTCTTTCTTTTCAATCGGTATACGCTTGCGCTTTCTCTTTTCGTCAGCTCCGCGTGTGCGCTCCTCATCCGGTGCGAGTTC
>JBEDAP010000146.1:0-2736 GCA_041177705.1 Bacteroidota bacterium | reverse complement strand
TACGCGTCATTCCCAATATCGCACCATTCAAAAAAATATTATCCCTGCCACTCAACTCCGGATGAAAACCTGTACCCACTTCCAATAAACTGGCTACCCGGCCCTTGATCTTTACAGACCCTGTTGTTGGGGCTGTAGTGCGACTCAAGATCTTCAACAAAGTACTCTTACCAGCGCCATTTCTACCGATAATACCTAACACTTCTCCTTGCTCCACTTCAAAATTGATATCTTTCAAAGCCCATACATAGTCACTCTCGCCCTTCTGGGTTCGATCATTCGACTCTCCAATCTTCAAGTAAGGATCCTCTTTCCCCCTCACCCTATGCCACCAGCGGTTGATGTCGTGCGACAAAGTACCAGTCCCTACCTGCCCTAGCCGGTATTGTTTGGATAAATTTTCAACCTTGATAACTGCACTCATGCTTAAACGGTATCCATGAAGGTTTTCTCAACGCGACTAAAAATCATCAGTCCAATCAACAGCACAACTACCATACAACTCAAACTATAGATCAAACTAGATAAATCAAAACTCCCAACTCCCAATACCGAATACCGAAATGCCTCCACCAAGGGACTGATAGGATTCATTGAAATCCAAAACTTTAGCGATTCATTTTTTAACGACGATAAAGGATAAACAACCGGCGTTGCATACATGAACAACTGAACAGCAAAACCAATCAATACATTTAAATCTCTGTATTTGGTCGTCAACGAAGAAATGATAATCCCTAAGCCCAACCCAAATCCCGCCATCATCAAAACAATACAAGGCAACACTAAAACGGAATAAGATGAAAAAGAAATCATCACATCCGTTCCACTAGAAGGATTCAATACATACCAAATCCAAACAACTATCAACAACAGAAATTGAATACCAAACTTCACCATATTGCTTACCACAATAGATAAAGGCATTACCAACCTGGGAAAATACACCTTACCAAAAATTCCAGCATTGGCAACAAACGTATTCGATGTAGCAGTCAAACAACTTGAAAAATAATTCCAAATCGTAATGCCACTCAAATAAAATAAAACTGGGGGGATGCCGTCGGTCGAGAGTTGTGCAATATTGGTGAACACCACCAAGAAAACCAACGTAGTAAAAATGGGCTGTATGAAATGCCAAAGCGGACCCAAAATGGTCTGTTTGTATTGTGCCGTGAAATCACGCTTCACAAACATCCATAACAAGTCGCGATACCTCCATACATCCCTAAACGGAATGTCAAGCCAACCCGAAGGAGGATGTATTTCTATATCCCAATGACGCCCTTCAACCTTTTCCATGCACTTCTTTTTTTGGTCTTGGTGTCAAAATAATGTGAGATATACCGATCAGAACGATAACCATATGAATTATACCCATACCCACCATACCCATAATAATTTCCATAGCCTACCCTGGCCTGTGCATCATTGATAACCACACCCAAATGGGGCAATTTATGATTCACATACAAATCATCAATCAATTGAATCTGTTTTTTGAATGTGTAATTGTGGCGAACAATGTAAATCGATCCATCCACATATTTTCCCAATTCAACCGCATCACTCACCAAACCAATAGGAGCCGTATCCACCACTACCACATCAAATCGCTCTTGCAATGCCTTGAACAATTCTGGTAATCGTGGAGATAAAATCAACTCTGCTGGATTGGGTGGAATGGGGCCGCAAGGCACCACATACAAATCATTCAACTGATCTGTCTTATAAACGATTTCATCAATCGTAGCATCGCCTACCAAATAATTTACAATCCCCTTCTTATTCTTCTTATCGATATTCAATCCTTTTAAAATTTTAGGCTTTCGAATATCAAACTCCATGATCACAGTTCTCTTTCCGGTGATGGCCATTACACCCGCAATATTAGTAGCTACAAAAGACTTGCCCTCTCCACTCATACTGGAAGTCACCAACATAGCAATCTTATCCTTCTTAGGCAATAGATACTGCAGATTCGCACGAATAATCCGAAACTGTTCAGAAATAAACTTACGATCAGCACCTCCAACAATCAATGCTTGGTCTTCATCAGAGTGACCAACATCTCCAACCAAAGGTGTTGTAGTTTGCTTGGTTACATCAACCTTAGAAACAACTTTATCATTCAACAATTCCATCAACAACACAAACCCAACAGGAATAGCCAATCCAATTAAAAAAGCTGTAATGTAAAATGAACGTGGGTTAGGACTCACCGGCCAGCCATTGGAATATCCGGGTTCCAAAATTTGAATATTCGATAACGTAGATGCAGAACTGATAGATGTCTGAATTTTCTTCTGCAATAAGGTTGAATACAACTCCTCCATCACTTTCTGCTGCCTGGCAATATCCAACAGTTGCTTTTCCTTGGATGGCATGGTTCGCAATGCACTATTGGCAGACACTTCGGCCTGTTGCAAATTTTTCAATGCCTCTTTGTTGGTTTCCTGAACCTGATTCAGCGACAAAACAATTTCATTCCGGATTTTATTCATCGATAACTCTAAATCCCGAATGATTGGATTGTCTTTCGGAATCGTCTGTAGAGAAATCTCTCGTTGCAACTGCAATCGATTATACTCAACTATCAGAGAGCCAACACCGCCTTCGGCAGCATCGGAAGTGATGGGTATACTTCTATTGGCATTTTTAGGATCTTTGATGTAATTGGTAAGAAAGTCGACCAATTTCACTTTAATGGATTGGTCGGTGATCAACTTATCAGAT
>JBEDAP010000145.1:0-4801 GCA_041177705.1 Bacteroidota bacterium | reverse complement strand
TTGTACAATGGAATTAACCAAATACGGTTTCATCATCTTTCCGCCATTAGCAACTGCATTGTAAACAGTGAGTGTTTGAAGTGGACTGATAGCGAGGTTGTATCCAAAACTCATCCAAGGCAATGTTACATTACTCCAATTTTTTCCCGCGGGATTGGGAATGATGGGCCGTGATTCTCCTTCAAGGTCTATCCCGGTAGGTCCATCCAGCTTTAGTCGCTTGAGATGGCTGATGAATTTTTGAGGATTTTTGTAGTAATAATTTACAGCCAACTTAGCCATACCTACATTGGAACTCAATTCAAAGGCCTGTTGATAATTCACATCGGTTCTGCTGTGACGTTCGCTGTCCCAAACGGTTCTTCCACTGAAATCCCATTTTCCACCTTCAATATTTACTCGGGATTCCAGATTGATGAACTGATCGTCTAATGCAGCCATCATGGTAATCAACTTGAATGTTGATCCGGGCTCGGATCGAAGTATGGCATGATTTAAATCTTCGATGTATGTGCCGTTGGCTTGACGACCTAAATTGGCAATGGCTTTGATTTTTCCTGTTTTGACTTCCATCACAATACATGTACCGCTGGTGCATTCATTTTCTTCCATCACTTTCAACAAAGCTTGCTGTGCAATGTCTTGTATGTTGATATCGATGGTTGTGATTACATCCTTACCATTTTGTGGTTCGATTTCAGAACCAGCAACAGGAACAAAAGCGCCGCCAGCAATTCTGCGCACCAGCCTTTTTCCTGTTACACCCCGCAAGAGGCTGTCGTAGGTTTTTTCCAATCCCACATTTTTTGAAACCAAATTCCCAGATGAATCAAGGTATTGCCTGGATAAGCCGATGGTTCGATTGGCCAGCAAACCAAATGGAGCTAAGCGTTTTTCTTTTTCAACAAAAATGAATCCATTTTTATTTTTGTTTTTGCTGATATAGCTCATTTGACGAAGAGCTCGGTATTGATTGAAGTCGATATTTTTTTCCAACAGGTGATAACGCTCTTGTCGCGCAAAAACACCCATCAATTCTCTTTTATAGAATACCGGAGAACCTCCACCCAAGATTGCAGAAAGCTGAATGGACAAACTGTCTACATTTTTTTTAAAGCGTGTACCATTTTTTTCTTGAATGCCTTCTGCTCCAAAATCAAGATAGATATCAAAAAAAGGAATGGAACTGCTAAGCATTCTTCCATCTTCGCTATAGATGGTTCCGCGCTCCGCATCCATTTCACGGTATTCCAAGTGAAGACTATCGCTAACCGACTTCCAATAGTTGCCTTCAACCTGTTGAATATATAAAGCTTTGGCAAATACAAAGATGCCAATCAAAAGCATGATCAGATAGATCAAATAGCTTCTCCACAGTATGTCGCGTTTGGTCTCCAAATGCTATTGCTCTTTTGATTTTAAAGAATCGGCTACTGCAATCGGTGGTTCTAAAATCTGCTTTACGCCCAAGGGTTCAACGGATTTGATGATCTCCGATTGTTTGGTCAGGAACATCCACTCACTGCGCACCATCTTGTATTCGTATTGCAAATCTTTTAGTTCTCTGTTTGTTTTATTGATGTCTTTGATTGCCTTTTCAGCATGGTGTCCATTGTAGATATAAACAACAGCCAACGCAGATAAATAAAGAAAGAAGGGAACATTTTTCACCAACCATTTTTGGTTGATAAAAAACCATTTGTTCTCTTTTTTGTCTATACTCATTTCTTTTACTTTATTTTTTTATTCCTACGCGCAGTCGTGCACTCCTCGATCTTGGATTTCTTTTCAACTCTTCTCCCGAAGCCTCTATGGGTTTTTTATGCATCGGCTCAAAGGGAGCCTGTTGCTTAATCCCATACAATGGATCTTCTTCTGTATTTGCCGTGAAACCTGTTTTGATGAATCGCTTAACCATCCTGTCTTCGATGCTGTGAAAAGTGATAACAACCAATCGGCCACCGGTTTTTACAAGTGAAGCAGATTGCTCCAACATGGCTTGCAATGCTCCCATTTCATCGTTCACAACCATTCGCAATGCTTGGAATACTTGAGCGAAATATTTATGGGGGTTTCCTTTAACTAGCGGTGCAACAATCGATTTAAACGATTCGATGGTTTTGATGGGAGCAACTCTCGACTGGTTGAATAACAATTGAGCCAGTGTTTTGGAATTGGTGACTTCGCCAAACTCCTGAAAAATAAGCTGGAGTTCTTCTGCACTGGATTGTTGAATCAAACTTGCAGCTGTTAGTGGCGAACGAGTATCCATTCGCATATCCAATGCAGCATCGCTTCGGATTGAAAAACCTCGAGAAGGTTCATCGAATTGATGACTGCTAACGCCCAGGTCAGCTAAGATTCCATCTACCGACTGTATATGATGTAAGCGAAGAAAGCGAGAAATGTACCTGAAGTTTTGAGGGATAAACTCGAGACGCGTATCAGCAGTTAGATTGACTTTTGCATCAGCATCTTGATCAAATGCAAAAAGCCTACCGGTTGGGCTTAGCCTCGAAAGTATTTCCCTGGAATGTCCACCTCCTCCAAATGTACAATCGACATATACACCCGAGGGGTCTGTTATCAGGGCATCCACCGATTCGTTGAGTAAAACTGGAACGTGGTAGGACTGGCTTTCGCTTTGATGTGTGTCTACCCCGCTGTTTTTCTCAGGCATGGTGAACTAGTTTTTCATGGTTGGTCTTTCTTCGCCATCACCTCAGCAGCCAAGTTGCTAAAGGTTTCGGGTGAAAAGTTTTCAAAGAACTGCTGATACTTATTTTTATCCCATATTTCCATCTTGTTTACGGCAGACACCAAAACGATATCCTTTTCCAACCCGCCGTGTTCCATCAGACTCTTTGGAAGCAAAAGCCTTCCTGCACTGTCTAATTCTATCTGCATGGCGCCGTTTAAAAAATAGCGCCTGAACTCCCTCACTTTGGGGTCAAAATCGTTTAACGAACTGATGCTTTCGTATAAAGGCTTCCAGCTTTGAACAGGGTACATAGAGAGACATTTCTCAAACCCACGGTTGATGACAAAAACGGGCTGTTCGCCTTCCGGAAGCTGTTTTTTTATGCCCGCCGGGAGAAGAAACCTACCTTTGCTGTCAAGCGTAGCCTCGTATTCTCCTATAAACCCTATCATTTACAATGAATTAGAAAAAAAACATTTAATGACACAAATTAACACAATTTCCCACTTTCATATCCCATTTTCCCATTCTATATTTTTCCACAGTGAAAAGTGGCTACTGGACTGTATTTCAGCGAAATATGTGAGAATTAGTGTGACTAAGGGCAATTCGAATGTGAATAACCTGTGCATTACCTGTTGATATGAGTAAAGCCTCGGAAATTAAAGCCTTGTCGATGGCAGATTACACCTACCTCCTGCCTGAAGAATTCATAGCGTATTCGCCACTCGCCAAGCGGGATGAATCCAAGCTGCTGGTTTGGGATCAAGGCACAGTAATCGACGATCATTTTTACCATTTGGATCGCCACTTGCCTGCACATGCACTGGTTGTTTTCAACAAGACCAAGGTTATCGCAGCGCGTCTTTTTTTTGAAACTCCCGAAAAGAAAAAAATTGAATTGTTTTTACTTGAACCCATTGACGGGAATTATGCGGCATTGTACCAGCAAAATAAAACAGTTTGGAAATGCATGGTAGGTGGACTCAAAAAATGGAAGAATGAAGCAAAACTTGAGTTAGCCTATAGATTTAACAATCAGACGGGAAAATTAGAGGCGCAAAAACTAAATTCCAACGAACAATTTGTAACTATCGAATTCAACTGGAACACCCAGGATTCTTTCATTGAGATAATCAATGCCGCTGGAGCTGTACCACTTCCCCCCTACATCAAAAGAGAATCACGTGCGGAAGACAAAGAAAGATATCAAACCATTTATGCAAAATCCGAAGGCTCGGTAGCTGCGCCAACAGCGGGACTCCATTTCACGGATGAGGTTTTCAAATCGTTCAAAAAAAAAGGAATAAACACATGTTATGTTACTCTGCATGTAGGCGCAGGAACATTCAAGCCGGTGCAGGCTCATGTTATTGGAAATCATGATATGCATGAGGAATATTTTGAAGTGGAAAAAGAAACCATTGAAAAATTGATTGATTCACAAAATCAAATCGTTGCCGTCGGAACAACCTCCATGAGAACACTCGAAAGCTTATACTGGGTTGCTATTTTCTTGATGGATCATCCAAATACCACCATGAATGAGATTAAGATTTCACAATGGGAACATTTAAATTACAAGGAAGACCAGCTTCCAAAAGCAGATATTGCATTTAAAGATCTTTTAAAATGGATGGAAAAAAATCAAACGCGTGCATTAACAGGTAGAACATCCATTTGCATAACGCCGGGATATAGATTTAAAGTAGTAGACATGCTCATCACCAATTTCCATCAACCACAATCTACTTTATTGCTATTGATTGCCGCGATCATGGGTGAAGATTGGAAAAAAGTATACACTCATGCACTGGAGCATTCTTATCGCTTTTTGAGTTATGGAGATAGCTCAATTCTCAAAATTTCAAAAGAGAAAAAATAATTAAAGCACGGGGATGGTTACAGTAAACGTGCTTCCTTTACCTACATTGCTTTCTACGTGTATAGTTCCCTGGTGAGCTTCAACCATCTTGCGAGTATAGTTCAAGCCCAACCCAAATCCTTTAACATTGTGTACGTTACCGGTATGTGCGCGATAAAATTTATCAAAAATACGAGAGATGGTTTCTTTAGTCATTCCGATTCCATTGTCTTTTA
>JBEDAP010000144.1:0-2801 GCA_041177705.1 Bacteroidota bacterium | reverse complement strand
AACCTTGAGTATGGAATTGAACCATTTGTATGTATAGTTGATTTCCAGATGCCTGTCATTCGTGGTGATGAGTTGTGCAGGATGCTGAAAAAAGAATTTCCTAAGATAAAAATCATCATGTTATCAGGGAATTCCAATGCTCTTTTAGTCTCTGATCTTGAGGAAGACGGTCTGCTTGAAGTGTATATGGAAAAGCCTTGGATCCAGGAAGATTTATTAAGAAATGTAAATAGTTGTTTGCCGCTAAACTTAAAATTCAAGTAGCATGAGAATTTATTTTATGCTGTGCGTTTCGTGTATTACTTTGCTTGTAAATGCTCAGCCTACGATTGAGGTAAATGGATTTGGTCATCTCGAATATGAGTTTTACCATATGCCCGATACCGATGAAAATATAAGTGAGTTTAAACTGGGCGAACATGATCTTTTTGTGAACGGAAGGCTCAATAAAAAAATATCTTTTCTCTCAGAAATTGTAGTAAGGCAGGATAAAAAGACCTCTTCCGGTTTTGGAGTAAGTCTCGAACGTGCGCTGATCCGATACAATTACAAAGGGAATCACTCCATTCATATCGGAAAGATGCATACGGCCATTAATTATTGGAATGATGTCTATCATCATGGCAGGATCTTTTTTCCTACGATCGACAGGCCCTTGAACTTTGATTTTTTTATGCCAATACATACGCTTGGGGTCAAAGCAGCCGGGTACAATCTTGGCGATATTGGTTTTGGGTATGATCTGCAGATTGCAAATAGTATGGCGTCCACTGATTTTGAATCAGAGGGTATCAATTTTTCCTACATGGCTTCTGCACGCATTGAACCGGTTGATGGTACCCGTTTTATGATTGGATATTACAGAGATTTTCTGCATCATAATACTCACGGTCCTCAAGCACATTCCGGAACTTACCATAATGATGATTATCATGGGTCGATAGCGATCAATAAATTTTGTCTTTCGATAGCTCGTTTCGAAAGGAAACTCGAGTTATTGAATGAATTTGGGTATACTCAAACAGCGACGGATAGCCTCGGTCGATCCGGCAACATAACAAACTATACCTATATAGGATACCAGATAAATCAAAAATATGTGCCATTTGTGATGATGGATTTTATACGCATTGGGGCGAAGGAATTACATGTGACTCGGTTAAATGGTATCAAATTCTCTCTTGGAATGCGTTTAGAGTTCGATCCTAGGTGTAATCTTAAGATTCAATTGGAACGTTATGGGGGGATTAATAGTATTTCGGATGTTCCGGGGATGCAAAGAAAGTACGAAATTAAGTTTCAGTTGGCATATGCGATTTAATTTGTTAATGTGTTTCATCTTTCTTTTCTCTGTAGCCTTCGGACAAGCAGAATGGGATCGAGTTCAAATAGTGGGAAACAACACCGGAGTATCGTCTTTTTCCAAAAAGCAGATAACATTAATTTTCAAAGGCAAAAAATCCAGATGGGATAACGATGAAAATATAACAGTTGTCCTCCCATCATCGAAACATAAAGGTTGTGAGGTAATGGCTAAAACAATATTCTCGGCGGATATGAAATTCGTTAAGCGATATTGGTTGAGTATCGTTTTCCAGGGAAGAGCAGACGCACCTGTTTATCTCGACAGCAATGATGAAATACTGGATTATATCGAAAAGCATTCCGGCGCTGTTGGAATTTTGATCGACAACAATAAAAAGTCCAAATTCAGCATTGAGGTCGAATAATCTATAGAAGAACATGGTGCTGCGATCTACAGCTTTTCGTATTTGGGTGCTCTTTACGTTGATTGGACTTGCTGTTTCGATTCCGTTAGCCTATTATTTCAAAAAATCTCAGGCAACTATTCTAAAAGAACATACGCAGTCTGAATTCAGGTTAAATGCACGAATTACAGCCAGTGCGGTTGAAACGGCGCTTGACCTTGATGATTTTGGTGTGCTAACCTCATTATTAAAAGAAATAGAAAAGGACTCAATCTATTCTTTTATTGCCCTCATCGAAAAGGATAAATTCGGAAACAAATCTGTTTTTGCATGCTCTCCTGAAAGATTCAAAGATCAGGTACTGGATTCAAATAATGATAAATACTACCTGTTTACTTCCAATATCCGCACGGAAGTATTATCAGGTCAGATAGTGATAGGGACACCTATTGCGCATGATATGGCAGTCAGAGAGCAGATAAACATGCCAATTGTTTACCTAACCGTTTTGGCTGTGTTGGGTTCAATTATTTTATTTGGGCTTTCTATTTATTATTTGTCAAAACCCATTTTTAGTGCTGTATTAGTGGCCAAACAACTTGGAGAAAGAAACTACAGCGTACCTATAGAATTCAAGGCCGGGACCAGTGAGATGACATTGCTTAATAATGCGCTCTTTAATTTGAAGACTGACCTTTCCAAATTGGAACTTGAAAACAATGACCTTACAACTAATTTGCAACATCGAATTGATAGTATTACCTTAAAAATTGAGGCCAAAACCCTGCTAAGCAAGCTTTTGCTTGATGTTTCGAGAGAAATTATCGAAAATCCATCGAAAGATGTAGGGATGGTCATATGCAGGACGCTCGAAATGGTGTGTGGTGTTCTCGATATGAGGGAAGTATTGCTGATCAGTTCAAATAGCGGAAAAATCAAGTCGTACAGTTCTCTGTCAAATTCAAAAATTCATTTCGAT
This sequence comes from Bacteroidota bacterium, assembly GCA_041177705.1. Lineage (GTDB taxonomy): Bacteria > Bacteroidota > Bacteroidia > Chitinophagales > Chitinophagaceae > Pollutibacter. The sequence goes on along the minus strand of JBEDAP010000144.1, from coordinate 113 downwards.
GCAATCGAACCTTATTTAGAGGAATTCTCATTGTTTCTGAATGAAAATCCCAATCTGATCACCTTACACCGGGAGGATAATTCAGCTATCAGGTTCTTAGAAGTTCTTTTTAG
>JBEDAP010000143.1:0-9527 GCA_041177705.1 Bacteroidota bacterium | reverse complement strand
ACTTTGGATCTGTTGAAGTTGGGAAAGGCAAATAAGGCTGAATTGATGAACAAAACCGCTTTGTCTTCAGAATTGCTAGATGCCTGCATTGAGTTCCTGATCCAAGAGTCAAAAATCGACTTTAATTCAAGCGGTGAGATCTTCCTAAAATAAAAAAAGGGCCAGGATAGAAATCCAGCCCGTTTTAAAATCCAATATCCTATGAAAAACCAGTTTAAAGGTATAGTCTTTTTGCAATAAATGAAAATTTGGGCAGGAAAAAAAATAGGAATGTTGTAATGCTTTGAATAACAGATGCTTATACTACAATTCTTCTTCGCGTTCGAGCATTAAAATCGCGCTTTGAGGTACAATAAAGTACTTGGAACCCTCGTATAAAACCTCTGTGGCACCGCTCACCAAAAAGATGGCCAGATCTCCCTCTTTGGCTTGAAGAGGAATGTATTTTACTTTTTCATCATCGGACTTCCAAACCTCATCTTCAACAGGCATGGGTACAACAAAGCCAGGACCCGTTTTAATGATTACTCCCTGCTGGACTTTCTCTTTATCCTGAACACCTGGAGGCAAATAAAGTCCACTCTCTGTCCGCTCATTCGGCTTGGAAGGTCGAATCAGAACCCTGTCTCCTATTACGATTAACTTCTTGAGTGTATTGTCTGAGGTCAGATGCATATTTCAAATGAATAGCGCAAATTTCAAAAAATGTTGCCTGTTTAACAAAATTTTATTGCCCCACTCCTCTTTATATGAAGGTTTATAATTTTATTTGTTGTAAATAGATCATATGTCGGCAGCTTCAAAACCCAGAATCCTTCTTTGTGAAGATGATCCAAACCTAGGTTTGGTACTCAAGAATTTTCTAGAGCTCAATGAATTTGAAGTTGTATTAGAAAGAGATGGTCGACTTGGCTTAGCTGCTTTCCAACGTGAAAAATTTGATATCTGTCTACTGGACGTCATGATGCCCAAAATGGATGGGTTCATGTTGGCAGAGGAGATTAGAGATATCAACCCAGACATTCCCTTGTTTTTCCTCTCTGCGAAATCAATGAAAGAAGATCAAATCAAAGGATACAAATTGGGTGCAGACGACTACATCACCAAGCCATTTGATTCTGAGTTGCTGTTGTTTAAAATAAAGGCGATTCTAAAAAGGAACGAAGAGCAAAATCGTGAGCAAGAAAATGTAGAATTCGATTTAGGCAAATACCATTTTATACCCAAGTTGAGAGAGCTCTCTATCGAAGGAAAAAAAGTTACTCTTTCCCCCAAGGAAAATGAATTACTGAAAATGCTGAGTGAATACAAAAACGATTTGCTGCAACGTGAATTAGCACTTAAAAAGATTTGGGGCAACGACAATTACTTCAACGGCAGAAGTATGGATGTTTATATTGCTAAACTCAGAAAATACTTGAAGGAAGACCCCAACGTTGAAATCGTGAACATTCACGGAAATGGTTTCAGACTCATTGTGAAATAATCTTTCGAATCATTCCCCTTACTATCCCCTAGAAAAGCAGATTGCTGTCTTTTTGAAAAGGTTTTTTGAGGTGTTCGTAAGCCTTCTGGGTTACTTCTCTACCACGCATGGTGCGTTGCAGAAAGCCTTCCTGAATCAAAAAAGGCTCATAGACATCCTCAATGGTTCCAGCTTCCTCTCCCACTGCTGTAGCGATGGTTGTTAAGCCTACAGGACCTCCTTTGAATTTATCTATGATGGTTGAAAGTATACGGTTGTCCATTTCGTCTAAACCATGATCGTCTACATTCAAGGCTTTCAATGCATGCCGGGTGATGTCCAAAGAAATAACACCATCCCCTAAAACTTGAGCGAAATCACGAACACGTTTCAACAATCCATTGGCTATTCTTGGTGTAGCCCTGCTTCTACGTGCTATTTCAAAGGCTGAATCGGAAGTAATTTTTGTTTTTAAAATCGAAGAGGTGCGGGTTACAATTTGCTGCAAGACATCGATTGAATAATATTCCAATCTTGATTTGATAGCAAAACGTGAAAGCAAAGGAGCTGTCAAGAGTCCGCTTCGAGTTGTGGCTCCAATCAACGTAAACGGATTCAAACTAATTTGAATGGTCTTCGCACTGGGACCGCTATCGATTATGATATCCAATTTATAATCCTCCATGGCAGCATATAGATACTCTTCTACCACGGTACTCAGTCGGTGAATTTCATCGATGAATAAAATATCATTGGGTTCTAATGATGTGAGCAAGCCCGCTAAATCAGCTGGCTTTTCAATAACGGGACCGGATGCTTCCTTGATTTGAGAACCCATTTCATTGGCAATAATTCTGGAAAGTGTGGTCTTACCTAATCCGGGAGGACCGTGAAACAAAACATGATCCAAAGATTCATTTCGCATTTTGGCAGCCTTGATGAAAATCTTAAGATTTTCAATGATAGCTGGCTGTCCAGAAAAATCATCCAGTTGAGAAGGTCGTATTGTATTCTCAAACTCAGCTTCAGAAGGTGAAAACTGCTTATCAGAAGGATTCAAATGCGGATTCATTCAAACGTGAATTTAACGCAATGCACCTAGATTACAACATTGATCATCTTTCCTTTAACAAATATTATTTTTTTCGGGGCATTCCCTTCAGTCCATTTCATAACAACTGGGTCCTGCCTCAAGATTTCTTCCACGTCGGCTTGAGTTGCATCAACAGAAAGCATCAAAGTCGTTCTTGTTTTTCCATTGATGGCTACAGGATACTCTTTGGTCGATTCAATTAAATATTTTTCCTCAACTGGAGGATATGCTGCATCTAAAACAGACCCAGTATGTCCACTAGCAGCCCAAAGCTCTTCGCATACATGAGGAGCGTAGGGAGATAGAATAATCAAAAACTTTTCCAACAGGTCCAGTGATCTACAATTCAATTCCGTCAACTCATTCACTCCAATCATGAACGTACTTACAGCCGTATTGAATGAAAACTTTTCTGTATCCTCTTCAATCTTCTTACACATCCTATAAAATGCTTTCCAAGCGTCGTCCGTTGCAGGCGAATGATCTACTTTCAGTCCCTTTTCAGGATCCATGAAAAGTCTCCAGAATTTTTTAATAAACCTGTGAACACCTTCAATCCCTTTCATATCCCAGGGCTTATCCTGATCAATGGGTCCTAAAAACATCTCATACATGCGGAATGTATCAGCGCCGTAATGTTCTACAATATCATCGGGATTAACCACATTGAAATACCGTTTACTCATTTTCTCTTGGCGAGTTCCACAGATGTATTTGCCGTCTTCGGTGATAAAACTTGCTTCATTAAAATCTGGCTTCCATTTTTTAAATGCTTCCATATCGAGCTCAAGTCCATTTACCAAAGACACATCGGCATGGAGCTCGTTGGTTTCGTATTGATCTTTCAATCCGGATGAAACAAATTCATTTTTTCCTTTTACGCGATAAACCAATCGTGAATCACCGCCAATTTTCCCTTGATTTAAAAGACGCTTGAACGGCTCTTCGAATCCAATATGTCCCAAATCAAAAAGTACTTTGGTCCACATGCGACTGTAAAGCAAATGCCCAACTGCATGTTCAGTACCCCCTACATATAAATCAACCTGTCCCCAGTAATCACTTGCTGATCGGCTGCAAAATTCTTTATCATTGTGAGGATCCATGTACCGAAGAAAATACCAACTGCTACCAGCATATCCTGGCATGGTATTGACTTCTCTGCTTCCACCTTGGTAAGAAACCCATTCATTTAGATTGGCCAGTGGACCTTGTGCATCTGGACCGGGTTTGAGTTCATTCAATTCTGGAAGTATCACCGGCAATTCGGTTTCAGGCAAAGCCTCAACGCCGCCTTCTTTCCAGAGTACAGGAAAAGGTTCTCCCCAATAGCGTTGCCTGCTGAAAGCAGCATCGCGCATTTTGTAATTGGTTTGTCGTTTAGCAATACCCATCTCTTCCATTTTTTGAATGGAAACATCGATGGCATCTGCCATTTTGAGTCCGTTTAGAAACCCACTGTTTTCCAACTTAGCATCCTTGGTGGGGTTGGCTTCTTTTCCATCGTAATGCGAACCGATGATGTTGGTGATGGGAATAGAAAAATGTTGAGCAAACTTAAAATCTCTTTCGTCGCCACAAGGCACCGCCATGATAGCGCCCGTGCCATACCCTGCAAGTACGTATTCGCTGATCCAAATGGGAATTTTACGGTCTTCGAAAGGGTGTTTGCAATACGATCCACTGAACACCCCGGTGATTTTTTTCTCAGCCATGCGTTCACGTTCACTTCGGCTGTTTACATAGCTTAGATATTCACCCACTGCTTGCGCTTGATCAGAGGAAGTAAGTGCATCAACCCATTCGTGTTCTGGAGCAATAACCATGAAATCAACTCCAAAAATGGTATCCGGTCTTGTAGTGTAGACTTTTAACTTTAATCCTTTGTCTTCTTTTGGCGATTCTACCGCAAAATCAATTTCAGCACCAAAGCTTTTGCCTATCCAATTGGATTGCATTTCTTTCATGCTATCGCTAAACTCCACTTGTTGAAGCCCCGTTAAAAGCCGTTCTGCATATTCCGTTATGCGCAAATACCATTGACGTAATTTCTTTTTTACAACAGGATGACCGCCTCGTTCACTAACTCCATTAACTACTTCATCATTTGCTAATACTGTTCCCAAGGCTTCGCACCAGTTTACTTCACCTTCTCCACAAAAAGCCAACCGGTAGTGCATTAAAATTTCTTGCTGCTTCTGCTTTGTCATTGCATTCCAGGAAGGAGCATCGAATTGCAGATGGCGATCACCTGGACAAATATGAGAAACATTGCCTTCCTTGTTAAAAATAGAAATTAGGGTTTCAATTTTTTTAGCTTTTTGTTCTTTGCGATCAAACCAGCTATTGAATAACTGCAGAAATATCCATTGCGTCCATTGGTAGTATGATGCATCTGAAGTTCGCACTTCACGATCCCAATCGAAACAAAATCCAATTTTATCCAACTGCGCTCGAAATGTTTTTATATTTTGATCGGTCGAGATAGCGGGGGGGATTCCATGTTCTATTGCATATTGTTCTGCAGGTAAACCAAAGGAATCATATCCCATGGGATGTAAAACGTTGAATCCCTTCAGACGTTTGTACCTGCTGTAAATATCACTTGCAATATATCCAAGTGGATGCCCTACGTGCAATCCAGCACCACTCGGGTAGGGAAACATGTCTAAAACATAGCACTTGGGCTTGGGGGATTGATTGGATACCTGGTACGTGCGTTTTTCCTTCCAATGCTGTTGCCATTTCAACTCAATATTCCTGAACGCATATTCCATGAGGTATCTTTATGTTTGGTGGAAAAATTAACCTTTTGTGAAGGAACCGCAAAAATACACAAACGCCGCAAAATTGCTATTTTTGAGGCTGTTCTATTCAAACTCAAACTAAATACATTTCCATGGGTACATCTACCAACGCATCAATGAAAAGAAGCAAACCTTCCTATTTCATGGCTGTGCTTGGGGTTGCTCTTGTTTTATTCATTTTAGGAATGTTGGGATGGCTCGTTATCAATGCCAGCAAACTGGAAAGCTATTTCAAAGGAAGCGTACAGGTTCAGGCATTTATCCGCGACGGAAGTCCGAAAAACGAGATTGATCAAGTGATCAAAACAATTGCCTCAAAACCCTATGCCCGAGGCATTGAATTTGTATCAAAAGAAATGGCCAGGTCGAAATTCATTGGCGATGGAAACGAAGACTGGAATAAAGTTTTGGATTACAACCCACTTCCAGCCAGCATAGATTTTTATTTGGAACCAGCTTATGTAAACAAGGACAGTTTAAAATCCATCACAGCTGAGATTCAAAAATTTTTTATTGTCAGCGAAGTCAAGTACCCGGATGCAATCGTAAGCAACCTCAATAACATCGTTAAGAAAACAGAATATTTCTTGTTGGCATTGGCAGGTGTGTTGGCATTGATTGTTATAGTGCTGATTGATAATACCATCAAATTAGCCATGTTTTCAAACCGTTTTTTGATCAAAACCATGCAAATGGTAGGCGCCACTCGTTGGTTTATATCCAAACCCTTTGATCAAAAAGCAATTTTAAATGGATTGTACAGTGCCGTTTTAGCAATCGGTGCACTGCTCATTATCATTTACGGAGTTGAAAATTGGTGGCTTCCAGAAATCAAAGCACTTCGTGATAATGTCATGCTGGCTTTGTTGTTTTTTGCATTAATAATCATTGGAATAAGCATTACCTTCATTAGTACACACCGAAGCGTGACCAAGTACTTGAAGATGAAATTGGATGACCTTTATTGAAATAATGTATATGAGTAAAACAAACAGTTCCCTTTTCGGAAAAGATAATCTAACCTGGATGCTTATTGGCCTGGCCGTGATGGCACTGGGCGTAGTGTTGATGACAGGAGGAAAAAATACCGATCCCAACCTATTTGACGAAACCCTCGTTTACAGTAAAATCCGCATCACAGTAGCACCAATTCTGATCGTAGTAGGACTTCTTATTGAGGTATATGCGATCATGAAAAAAAGCAAATAATCTTGCATGGATATTGTTCAAGCCCTTGTGCTGGCGGTTATTGAAGGAATTACTGAGTTTCTTCCCATTTCTTCAACCGGTCACATGGCCATTGCATCTGCTTTTTTTAAGATTGAAGACAAACCATTTACCAAACTGTTTGAAGTAGTTATCCAATTTGGAGCTATCCTTTCGGTTGTTGTATTGTATTGGAAAAAATTCATTCAACTCAAGAATTGGAAATTCTATGCCAAGTTGATTGTGGCTATGATTCCGGCTTTGTTGTTTGGAGCAATGCTAAAATCACATATTGATGCAGTATTGGAAAAGCCTCTGTTCATTTCCATCGTGTTGCTAGGCGGAGGATTTATCCTTTTATTCGTTGACAAATGGTTTACCAATACACAAATAGAGGATGAATCTCAAATGAGTTATAAAAACTCCTTGATCATTGGTCTATTTCAGGTACTGGCTGTTGTATTTCCAGGACTAAGCAGAAGTGCTGCTACGATCATTGGAGGAATGCAGCAAAAGCTAAGTCGATCTTTAGCCGCTGAATTTTCATTTTTTCTAGCAGTGCCAACCATGTGTGCCGCAACCGTTAAAAGCCTATATGACATCTGGAAAGAACAACCGGAAGTTCTGTACGATTCTGGCTGGGAATACTTGGGACTGGGAAGCCTGGTAGCTTTTATAGTGGCTTTACTAGCCATTCGTTTTTTCATACAATTCCTGAAGCAAAATGGGTTTAGGATGTTTGGGTGGTATCGCATTGTGGTTGGATCTATCCTCATCCTGTTGATTGCCACGGGCAATTTATAACCAATGGACAAACAAAGAAAAAAAGTACAGAAGGCATGGACCATGTACGACTGGGCCAACAGCACCTACAACCTGGTCATTACCTCCACTATATTCCCTGCCTATTATGTAGCTGTAACCAGCAATCCAATCGAAGGTGAATTGAGCTATGTTGATTTTTTTGGAATGAAAATCATCAATACAGCTCTTCAGAACTATGCACTGGCCCTGGTATTTCTGTTGGTGGCCCTGTCCTCCCCCATCCTCTCATCCATAGCGGATTACAGGGGAAACAAAAAAGCATTTATGCGTTTTTTCGCGTTCATGGGTTCGCTTTCCTGTGCAGCACTTTTCTTTTTTACTCCTGAAAAAATTGAGTGGGGGATCATATTCTTTAGTTTAGCTGCATTGGGCTTTTGGAATAGCATTGTTTTCTACAATTCCTATCTACCAGATATTGCAGAGCCAGAGGAACGCGACCGCTTGAGTGCCCGAGGATTTGCGATGGGTTACATCGGTAGTGTTTTACTTCAATTGATATGCTTTGTGATTATTTTACAACCCGGCTGGTTTGGATTGGACAATGGCGATAAAACACTAGGCCCGCGAATTTCTTTTCTACTTGTAGGCATTTGGTGGCTCGGGTTTGCACAGATTCCCTTCTCCGTCTTACCCTCCAATACGCCTCAAAATAAAGAACTGAAAAAACATCTCCTCATCAATGGCTTTCATGAACTGCAAATGGTTTGGCAACAAGCTAAAAAGATCATTGCATTGAAACGCTATCTGATTGCATTTTTTCTATTGAGCGTAGGAGTACAAACCGTCATGCTCGTTGCGGCCGGATACAGTAAAAAAGAAATTTTTCCCAAGGAAGAAGATGAACCTAAACTGATTCTCACCATCATACTTATACAGGTAGTTGCTATTTTCGGTGCACTCTTGCTCAGTAGAGTTTCTAAATGGATCGGAAATATTGCCACCATGATGATCGCTATACTGGTATGGATTTTCATTTGCATTTGGGGATACTTCATCACCTCGCAAACAGAGTTTTATATTTTGGCTGGACTGGTTGGACTGGTGATGGGTGGAATTCAATCCATGAGCAGAAGCACTTATTCGAAGTTGTTGCCTGAGACACAAGACACAACTGCATTTTTCAGCTTTTACGATGTAACGGAAAAAATTGCACTTACCATAGGACTTTTCCTATTTGCCTACAACGAAGAACTAACAGGTAGTATGCGTAATTCCATCTTGGTATTGATGGGCTTTTTTATACTTAGTTTTTTTGCATTGATCTATACCAAACAATCGATAAGCAGGAAGACCCATGCAACTCTATTCAATTGAAACTGGACTTTTTAAGTTGGATGGAGGAGCCATGTTTGGAGTGGTTCCCAAATCCATGTGGAACAAATTAAATCCTGCAGATGAAAACAATCTGTGTACATGGAGTATGCGTTGTTTGCTGATTGTAGATGGTGAAAGAAAAATATTGATTGATTGTGGCATGGGAAATAAACAATCTGTAAAATTTTTTAGTCATTATCACCCACACGGAAATCACTCTCTACTCAGTTCATTGCGCGAAAAAGGATTTCAGCCAGAGGATATTACAGATCTCATTCTTACCCATTTGCATTTTGATCATTGCGGAGGAGCCGTTTATAATGATAATGAAACATATGCGTTAACATTTCCACATGCTACCATTTGGAGCAATGAAAATCATTGGAAATGGGCTATAGAACCCAACGATAGAGAAAAAGCCTCCTTCTTGAAAGAAAATATAATCCCACTCCAAGAAAGTGGTCAATTGAAATTTATCGAAGAAGAAGAAAATGGTCGGCTTACACCTTTTACCAAGCATATCGACATTCGATTTGTACAGGGGCATACCCGCTCAATGATGCTACCCCAAGTAAAAATCAATGGAAAGACAATTGTTTATATGGCAGACCTGATTCCTTCTGCCGCACACATCCCCTTACCCTATGTAATGGCCTACGACATGTTTCCTATGAAGACACTAGAAGAAAAAAAAGAGTTATTAGAAGAAGCTGTAGAAAAAGAATTTATTCTGTTTTTTGAGCACGACCCTTCTGATTCGTGTTGCACTGTTGAAAAAACAGAAAAAGGGTTTAGGAAAAAAGCAAGTGTGCCTTCC
>JBEDAP010000142.1:0-3418 GCA_041177705.1 Bacteroidota bacterium | reverse complement strand
CAGAATTTGCATCCATGATTCCAATCGCCGGAAGCGCTTATGCTTATTCGTATGTTACCATGGGAGAATTGGTAGCCTGGATCATTGGTTGGGCATTGATCATGGAATATGCGCTGGGCGCTGCAACGGTTTCCATTGCATGGAGTGAGTACCTCAACAAATTATTGGGAGGTGCTATACCCTATGAATGGTGTCATTCGCCTTTTGAAAGTTATACCGATTCCAGTGGAGTATTGCATCAAGGCATGATCAACGCACCTGCATTGGTAATCCTGCTTCTCTTAACACTCCTATTGATAAAAGGAACACAAGAATCAGCATTGGTGAATGCAATAATTGTATTCATTAAAGTAGCCGTAGTATTGATTTTTATTGCCATAGGTTGGCAGTTCATCAATCCAGATAACTATGTTCCTTACATGATCCCAGCCAATGAGCCCGCCGTGGTTGATCAGGCAGGGAAAGTGATCGCAGATTATTCAGGATGGAATAAGCATGGATGGGGCGGTGTACTTGGCGGTGCAGCGATTGTATTCTTTGCTTTCATCGGCTTCGATGCCGTATCCACTGCCGCACAAGAAGCAAAAAATCCAAAAAGAGATATGCCTATCGGCATTCTAGGTTCACTGGTGGTATGTACCATCTTGTATATATTGTTCGGACATGTATTAACCGGTGTAACGAATTGGAAAGAATTTGTTGATCCTGAAAAAGGAAGAGAAGCATCGGTTGCGTATACCATTTCTACATACATGACCAATTACAGTTGGCTAGCTACTGCTGTAACCGTTGCCATCCTTGCCGGATTTTCATCTGTTATCTTGGTAATGCTCATGGGACAAAGTCGCATTTTCTATACCATGAGCAACGACGGCTTAATCCCCAAAGCATTTGGCGTATTACATCCTAAGTTTAAAACGCCCTATAAATCTAATCTCATACTCTTTGTATTTGTAGGAGCGTTTGCAGCTTTTGTACCCGGACACGTAGCAGGTGACTTAACAAGTTTTGGAACCTTATTTGCATTTGTTCTGGTGAGCATCGGTGTTTGGATCCTCAGAGTGAAAGCACCTAATTTGGAAAGACCATTCAGAACTCCCATTGCTCCCGTAGTCTCTGTATTAGGCGCGACCATATGTCTAGCGATGATCGTAGGCTTAGATCAGCAAACCTTGAAAGTTGCTTTTGGATGGATGATCGTTGGACTTTTTGTGTATTTCCTCTACAGCAAGAAGAATAGCAAACTCAATTCCTAGTCCATAAAAATTCTCAATAAAAAAAGGTCCCGATTGGGGCCTTTTTTATGCAAATTCAAAATCGGGAATCCTGCTTACATTTGCAGCCGTAAATCACAGTTCATGGGAAGGATATTTGAAGTTAGAAAACATGCCATGTTTGCCCGTTGGGACAGAATGGCCAAACAGTTTACCCGTATCGGAAAAGAAATTGCCATTGCAGTAAAAGCAGGTGGACCTGATCCCAATACAAATCCCGCACTTCGTCGCTGCTTCCAAAACGCGAAAAGTGTGAACATGCCCAAGGACCGTGTAGAGGCTGCCATCAAAAGAGCGATGGGCAAGGAAATGGACAACTACGAAGAAATTCTTTACGAAGGATACGGTCCGCACGGCGTTGCCATCCTCATTGAAACAGCAACCGACAACCATGTACGCACTGTTGCGAATATTAAATCTCACTTCAATAAAGGTGGCGGTGCGATGGGCACCAGCGGTAGTGTAAGTTTCCAGTTTAAAAAAATGGGCGTATTCAAATTGAAGAACGAAGGATTGAACCCCGATGAATTGGAATTGGAATTGATCGATTTTGGCTTGGAAGAATTGGGTGAAGGAACCAACGACGCAGGAGAAGAAGTATTGGTGATTCGTTGCGCTTTCAATGATTTTGGCAACATGCAAAAAGCCTTGGAAGAAAGAAACCTCAATCCACTCAGTGCTGAGGTTGAATGGATCCCATCCTCTGTTGTAGAATTAGGAGAAGAACAAGCACAGGAAGTTTTGAAGTTAGTCGATCGCTTGGAACAAGACGACGACGTGCAAAAAGTATTTCACAACTTGAAATAGAATTACTCGGCCATGATTTCAGTAATCATGCGCAATACATCCTCCACATTGGGCTTGGAGAAATAATCGCCATCGCTTCCATACGGAGGGCGATGCTCTTTTGAACAAAGTATTCTGGGAGAAGCATCCAGCCAGCGGTATCCACCCTGTTTGTTGATCACTTCAGCAAACATATACGAAGTTGCTCCACCCGGAACATCTTCATCCACAAACAGTATACGGTTGGTCTTTTTCAGCGACTCCACAATGTCGTGACCCAAATCAAATGGCAATAAGGTTTGCACATCGATTACCTCAACCTGAATGCCAGTTTCGGCTAAGAGCTTGGCAGCATCCAACACGATGCGCAGTGTGGATCCATAACTCACTACAGTTACATCGCTACCCACCCTCACCGTTTCCACTACACCAAAGGGTAATTTGTAGTTCAATAAATCAGAAGGAAGTTTTTCTTTCAAACGATAACCATTCAAACATTCTACTACAATTCCTGGATCGTTTCCTTCCAACAATGCATTGTAAAAACCAACCGCTTGCACCATGTTTCTGGGAACACAAACGTTGAAGCCTTTGAGGGAATTGATCATCAATCCCATGGGAGAGCCACTGTGCCAAATGCCTTCCAACCGGTGGCCACGAGTACGAACAATCAAAGGAGCAATTTGCGTTCCAGCAGATCTGTAATACAAGGAGGCAACATCATCGCTCAATACCTCCAATCCAAACAAAAGGTAGTCGATGTACTGAATTTCAGCAATGGGACGGAGTCCACGCATAGAAAGACCTACACCCTGACCAATAATCGTTAATTCTCGAATACCTGTATCAAAAATTCGTTCACTTCCATGCTTTTGCTGCAAACCGGCAAAACCCTGATTTACATCTCCGATCTTTCCCAAATCTTCACCAAAGGCAACCACTTTGGGATTGCTTGAAAACAACTCATCGAAATACCGATTCAGAATTTCATATCCATTCAATACCGGAGAGTCTTCATGAACATCCAGAACAGGAAGTTCACTACCCACTTCTTTTGTTTCTCCGAATTTCAGCTGACTATTGAAAAGTTTTTTATTCTCCTCTATCAATTCATTGTAATAGAATCTAACTTTTTTTATGAGCTCATGCTGCGAACCAAACAAAATAGTTCGCTGAAGCGCCTTCATGATATCTCTGCGGTAGGGAATAGTTTGTTGAAATAAATCGTCGTGAATGCTTCTAATCCGATCATCGTGCGTATGTTCAACCAATTCAGCAATCAATGCAAGCGCCTTCTCTCGTTGCTGCAGGATAGGAGCCTCGTATAGTTGGAAAGTGGATAAACGAGCATTGTTTAC
>JBEDAP010000141.1:0-4106 GCA_041177705.1 Bacteroidota bacterium | reverse complement strand
CATTGCCCTATAGGCATAGAAGACTGCGCCAAGAGTAGCACTCGAGAAGTCAACAAAAAAAGCAGAAAGAGCGAATTCTTCACGGTTTAAAATTAGTGAATTCAAGGCTGTACAATACATGAAAAAGAATTCAATTGGGTTTATAAAATCCTTTCCTTTGTAAAAAATATTTTACATGTGGTCTTCGCTGGGTAAGTTCATTATCCGAAATAGAATATCCATTTTATTCATTCTTGCTGTTGTTACCGCTTTTCTTGGCTATGAAGCCAGCAAAGTTCAGATGAGCTATGATTTTTCAAGAGCGATTCCAACCAATCACCCGAAATACAAAGCCTATTTAGAATTCAAAAATACATTCGGAGAAGACGGCAATCTTCTCACCATTGGATGGAAGACAAATCGTTTTTTTACGCCAGAAAACATCCATGCGTTGAATCAGTTTCAAGAAGAATTGAAGCAAGTTGATGGGGTTGAAGATATCATCAGCATCAATGGTGCGGTTCAGCTGGTAAAAAACGACAGTACGCAACGATTGGAAGCTCAAAAAATTTTTCCAGCCATCATTCAATCTCAAGAACAAGCAGATAGTTTGGCTCAGATTTTTTTGTCACTCCCCTTTTACAGAACCCTGCTTTACAATCCGGAGACCAAGGCTTATCTCATGGGATTGAGAATCAACCGAGATATTCTCTCTTCCAAAGCCCGAGAAAAAACAATAGGAAGCATTGAAAAAATTGCTGAATCGTTTGCTGAAAAAAACAAAATCGACTTGCATCTCAGTGGGCTTCCATTGATCAGAACGAATGTAGCCATGCGTATTGCCGATGAAATGAAATGGTTCTTATTGGGATCTTTGTTATTATCTGCACTCATTCTATTTATATTTTTCAGATCTTTTGGAACCATGCTCTTGTCCCTTTCGGTTGTGATCATCGGTGTTGTTTACAGCATTGCCGCCATTCAACTGCTAGGTTATAAAATCACTTTACTCACCGCCCTGATTCCACCATTGGTCGTTGTTATCGGAATCCCAAACTGCATCTACTTTCTAAACAAATACCATACAACGATCTTAAAAACAGGCAACAAGGAAACTGCGCTTGTTGAAATGATTGGGAAAATGGGAGTAGTTACCCTTTTCTGCAACATCAGTGCTGCTCTAGGCTTTGCAGTGTTTGCATTGACAAAAAGTGTAATCCTGAAAGAGTTTGGCATCGTTGCTGGGATTAACATCATGGGACTATTTTTCATTTCCTTGTTTGTAATTCCAATTGCGTTGTACTACATGAAAGTTCCGCAGAAAAAGCATTTGCGTTATTTGGATAACAAGTGGTTGTTGAAACTGCTTACACAAATTGAAGTCTGGGTTTTTTCTCATAAAAAATTCATCTACAGTATCACAGCAATCGTGATTGTAGTCTCCGTTTTAGGAACACTTCGCTTGAGAATGGAATCCTTTATTGTAGATGATCTTCCCAAAGGGGATAAAATTTATACCGACTTGAAATTTTTTGAATCCAATTTCCGAGGTATCATGCCCTTAGAAATTCTTGTGGATACCAAACGAAAAAATGGAATTGCAGGCTCTAGAGCATTGAATGTATACGAACGTATTGGCGCATATAGCGAGTTTTTAAGTGGGTTTCCTGAGTTGGCTCGACCCCTTTCTATCGCAGAGGGTTTGAAGTTTGCAAAGCAAGGATTTTACGATGGCGATAGCAACAACTATGCCATCCCAAATGCATTTGATGGAGCATTTTTAGCGGATTATCTGAGGCCTTCATCATCGAGTTCCGATAAAACTGCATTTCAAAAACTCATGGGTTCGTTCATCGATAGCAACAAACAGGTGACTCGAATCAGTGTAAATATGGCCGATATCGGAAGCAGGAGAATGCCTGCGTTGATAGATAGCTTGCAAATAGCATCGGCTGCATATTTCGATACCAGTAAATACAGCATCTCGTTAACAGGAAGCAGCATCACTTTTTTAGAAGGTAGTCGATACATCATCAATGGCTTGAAAGAAAGTATTATTTGGGCCTTTGTGTTTATCGCAGCATGTATGTTGTATTTATTCAGATCGATTCGCATTTTGTTTTGCTCTCTTATTCCCAACGTTATTCCATTGTTGATGACAGCCGGGCTCATGGGATGGGCAGGTGTTGCTTTGAAGCCATCTACGGTGCTGGTATTCAGCGTAGCATTGGGCATTGCGATCGACATCACCATACGATTCTTGGTAAATTATAAACAGGAGTTACCCCGACAAGCAGGGAGGGTAAAGGAAACTGTTGTTCAAACAATTCGAGATACCGGTATCAGTATTGTTTATACATCCTTGGTATTGATTGCAGGCTTTATCATATTCATTTTCAGTGGTTTTGGAAGCACTCAGGCGCTAGGATGGCTCACCTCATTTACCCTATTGGCTGCCACATTAACCAACCTCATACTGCTGCCAGCATTGCTCCTACTTCTGGCTAGTCACCAAAATGTCAAATCCAAAGTCAATTGAAATATTTAAACTATTCAAAAGTTTAAATTCTTTTGTAGAAGAAATTATATTTTAATTGACTTATGATAGATTCTATCTAATATTCAATTTTTTCAGATAGAATATTTCAAAAAACTTGATTTTCCATTTTTCTGCAACAAAAAGGGCACTTAGGTTGTCTTTATTTTACTTTCGCAACTTCTTAACAAATTCTATTAACCAAACAGAGACACATGAGAAAGATCTTGCTTCTTTTGTGCGGCGCTTTCCTCTTCATAGGGAATTTGGCAGCACAAAACAGAACTGTTTCAGGTAAGGTCAGTGATGCGGCTGGTAGTCCAGTACCCAATGCATCAGTGATCATAAAAGGTACCCGTATCGGTACTACTACCAATGCAAACGGAAATTTCAGCTTTAGCGTACCCAGCGCGTCCAAAACCTTGGTCGTTTCAGCGGTTGGACAAAACACCATTGAAATTCCCATCCCTCCCAATGGTGTTGTAGACGTAAATCTGCAACAGGATGAGCGCAAAATGGATGAGGTAATCATCACAGGCTATCAAACAAGAAGAAAAAAAGATGAAGCCGGTGCGATTTCAACCATTCGGGGCAAAGAGATTGAAAATCTACCCAACCCTTCATTGGATAAGGCATTGCAAGGAAGAGCGGCGGGTGTGTTGGTGCAAGCCAACAACGGTATTCCTGGTGGCGGTATCAACATTCGTATCCGTGGTACCGGTTCATTCTTAGCAGGTACTCAGCCTCTATTTGTAATTGATGGAGTTCAGTTGAATACAAGAAGTGATGCCAACTACACGGAATCAAACCCATTGGCATTCTTAAACCCTAACGATATCGAATCAATCGACATCTTGAAAGACGCTGCATCTGCAGCAATCTACGGAGCTCAGGCTTCCAATGGTGTAGTAATCGTAACTACCAAGAAAGGTAGAGCGGGAAAAACAAAGTTTCAATTCAACAGCTACGTTGGTCAGGCTACAGCACTGAAAAAGTTAAATGTATTGAACTCGCAGCAATTGTTCCAGCTAAGATCTGAAGCATATGCATTTGCGAACAACCTCCTCCCCTCCGATCTTCTTATCAAGAGAACAGTTTTAAATGAATTTAGGGTTCCTATTACCAACATCACAACAGATAAAGCTGCTGATGATGCAGCAGCGGCATTGCCTACCTATGATTGGCAGGATGCTGCATTCCGTTCTGGTGCTATCCAAAACTATGAGCTAAATGCATCTGGCGGTAATGATAGGACAACCTTTAGAATTTCAGGTTCCTACAACTTGCAGGAAGCGGTTGTTACAACTGCCAACTTCAAGAGAGGAACATTGAAGTTCGACTTATCGAATAAGGCTACAGACAAGTTGACAATCAATACTTCTGTAAACGCCAGCTCGTTTGATCAAAACGTTCCGTTTGCAACAAGCGGTTCCTTCTTGGGAAGCCCTGCGTTCGCAGCAGCAACCATTTGGCCGTTTAACCCTATCTATAACCCTGATGGTACCTATTTCGGAGTTCCCCCTCAAAACGTTGCAGGTATCTTAAACCAAAACGTAATTGCGGTAAATGAATTCAATAAAGGATTCAACAG
>JBEDAP010000140.1:0-3257 GCA_041177705.1 Bacteroidota bacterium | reverse complement strand
CTTCCATCCAAAAAGGCGTTGGAGACACGCTGGGTTCTCTCATGATGATTTTACTTTTTGGAGCCATGATAGGGAAACTGGTTGCCGAATCCGGTGCCGCTCAAAAAATAAGTGACGTTCTCCTGCGTGTTTTTGGAGTTAAATATATCTCATGGGCTTTGGTAATGACCGGATTTATTGTAGGCATCCCCCTTTTCTACAATGTAGGATTTGTGTTACTCGTTCCCCTCATTTTTTCCATAGTATACCGTGTTAAACTGCCGGCAGTGTATGTGGGCATCCCCCTATTGGCCGCGCTCTCCACAACACATGGTTTACTCCCTCCACATCCTTCCCCAGCTGCGTTGGTAACACAACTCAATGCAGACATGGGCATGACCTTGCTTTACGGAATTTGCATTGCGATACCAACCATCATTGTAGCTGGTCCCTTGTTTGCCAAAACACTTAAAAACATTACTACAGAACCCCTTCAAACATTCAAACCTAAAATTTTGCCCGACGAAGAGCTACCTGGTTTTGCAAACAGCATGTTCACTTGTTTGCTTCCCGTTCTTATTTTATTGATATCAACCATTCTTCAATTGGAGCAAGATCAAGCCTTTGATAATGTGTTCATCAAATTTCTTTCCGACCCCGGTATGCTGATGCTGGTTTCTTTAGGATATGCAACCTTCTCCTTGGGTATCTTCAAGGGTAAAAAGATTGTTGATATCATGCATATCTATACCGATTCGGTAAAAGATATATTAGTGATCATTCTCATCGTTTCCGGTGCCGGTGCACTCAAGCAAGTATTTGTAGATTCCGGCGTAAGCGCTCAATTAGCGGCTGCATTTACCCAACTCTCTTTACCTCCACTTTTTTTAGGATGGCTGATAGCTGCCATAATTCGCGTAGCCATGGGATCTGCAACGGTAGCAGGATTAACAACTGCAGGAATTATTGCACCCTTGGTTGTGAGTACGCAAACAGATCCGGGACTCATGGTTTTGGCAGTAGGCTCCGGAAGCTTAATGTTCTCTCATGTAAACGATTCCGGTTTCTGGCTATTTAAAGAATACTTCAACCTGAGTATGAAAGACACCTTTAAATCCTGGAGCCTTATGGAAACCATTGTATCACTGATGGGCTTGGTGGGTGTATTGATCATTGATCAACTGATCTAATTCAATGCAATACGCTGTTTACCTCCCTGCAGTTCAAGTTTCTTTCCCTTCCAAATAAAACTGCCATTCAGCGAAGTTGGTAACTCAATATCTCCGGCAACTCCTCCTTGCGCATTTTTTTTGAGATTTATTTTTATAGTACCACTTGGATGCGGCATGATTCCATTTACTTCCGTAAGCTCTCCAAAGGCTGGCTCTATCTGTACTTCTTTGAAACCCGGCTTGCTGGGATTGATTCCACAGATCGTAGAAAAGAAATCATAATTGGGACTGGAACTCCATGCATGACAATCCGATCGCGTAGGATCTGGTTCTTCAGCAAACGTGGTAAGTCCATTTTCCAACATCTCTCTCCACGGTTTCAATTGAGAATAGTATAAGTCTGCCATTCCTGCTTTTTTCAATGCTCGCATGAGATAGAAGCGGTAATAAAAAGTAGCCTGACTCACTCCCGTGTCGGCTATGACACGCTTCATAAGCGGCGCCCATTCCTGTTGAGGTACGCTTTCGGATAAAACAGCCATGATGCTTGCATGCTGACTGAATTTTTTCTTTTCTGGTGTGTTTGCTAACAGTTTGCGCTTAGCATCATAACAAGAATCATACGTAGCTTTTCCAATTTGCTGTGCGAGATTTAAATAATGTGCTGCTTCATTTTTCTTTCCAAAATGTTCAAAAAAAGATGCTGCTTGTCGCAACGTATACGCATACTGAAATCCAATAACAGAGGAGTTTCCATCGGTTGCCCCTTGAGGCGTCCCACTTGGAAATGTTCGATCCCAATCCACGAAATTCCACCACTTCATTGGACCTAACATCATTTTCTTCAAATCAATCTGTTTTTCATACCAATCCAAAATTCCCATAGCAGGAATCAACATCGATTTCACCAAACCATCATCAGGCCTGTGCATCCAATAATCAAACAACATGGAAATCCAATACAGCGAGAAAGGCGGAATCACTTGCAATCTGTTACTAGGATATCTGCCCTGCGTCAATCCTTCAGGTACACGAGAATGATAAAAATCTAAAATAGCTTTTCGCATCAATCGATCATCCCCTGTTACATACAAAGAGATCAAAGATTGAATTCGTGTATCTCCTTCGTACTGCAATTGTTCGTAATAGGGACAATCAAAATAGGTTTCCCCTGCACAAAGTTGAGCGGTTCTCCAACCCACATCCCAAATCT
Organism: Bacteroidota bacterium; assembly: GCA_041177705.1. GTDB lineage: Bacteria > Bacteroidota > Bacteroidia > Chitinophagales > Chitinophagaceae > Pollutibacter. The sequence continues at coordinate 893 of JBEDAP010000140.1, read as the reverse complement.
TCTGCAAAGAGGGATCGTTACTTGTAAAATTGGCTTTCACTTCAAACGGATAGCCAGTGGCCATGCCATAAAAATCATCAATCTGCAAGGGCATATCGGCAGTAGTGATATCCAATTGAATATATCGATAGGTCCTAAACCACAAAGGCCTGAATATTCTTTTAGCACTTCCATCCGGAAGAAATACATCATAATTCCCTTTGATGAATTTGCCTTCGATTTCATTTCGATTTCCCTTTGCAAAAGCATGGCGTGAACGTTCAATCAATTCTTTATTCTTTACGGAATCTTTTTTCAAAAGATTGGTATCGATAAAGAGGGATTCAGCATAGGTAATTCTAACTAAAGCTCCTTTACCTCCACTGGTTGTTAATTCAGGATAGGCAACTGTATTGTACGTTTGATCCAAGAGAATCGAAACAGTTTGACGAGCAGGAATGATCAATGACTTGGAACCATTCAAAAATTCTTCGTGTACATCGGAGGCAGAAGATCTTCGTACAGAAGGTATACGCTGCATACGCTCAAACATCAATGGTATATTTCTAGGCTTTAACGTCCATAAATTGTCTGTGCCATATCCATGTGTAACCGGGCCTGTAATTTTAACTGCAGGTTTCCAATGTGCAGTATCGGAGAAACTTGGTTTTTCCCATCCCCACGGATAGTGGGATGCATGTACGGAATCTCCTGGACCAATAACCATATAGGTTTGCAACAAACGTCCGTTGTTCATCGAACAGGGATTGTACGCACTGTTTTTAACCACTTTCCAAGTCTCATTGGTGTTGATGGCTTTTTCAGCATCGGTATTTCCTTGCAACACAAAAGCAGTTTGATTTGAAATCTGCGCAACAGGTGCATGAACTCCCATATTCCAAACCAGGGCAGCA
>JBEDAP010000139.1:0-2783 GCA_041177705.1 Bacteroidota bacterium | reverse complement strand
GTTCCAATACGCATCGCTGTTCCGTATTCTTTGCAAATTTTTACCAAGGGTGTAAATCGATCTCGAATGCGATCTATTTCTTCCTGATAAGCGGCATCGGTATATTCGATGAATTCAAATTTCTTTTTATCCGCATAGTTGCCGGGGTTGACACGAACTTTCTCTACGATGCGTGCAGCCAATTCAGCAGCATTGGGGGTGAAATGAATATCTGCAACAAGCGGAGTTGAAAATCCTCTTTTGCGTAACTCATCTTTGATGTTTTGTAAATTCTGTGCTTCGTTCTTGGAGGGAGCTGTGATACGAACAAGCTCAGCACCAGCCTCAATGCAACGTATTGTTTGAGCAACCGTAGCCATGGTATCCATGGTATCGGTTGTTGTCATGGTCTGTACACGAATGGGATTCCCATTACCCAAAGTCAAATCACCAATCTTAACTTCAACCGTATCAAGTCGTTTGTATGATGTCAAGGATGGTGAATAGTGTTGCATGGTGATCTAAGTTACATGATACCCTTAAAGAAACCAATATGGGTGAGAATATCTCTCGTCAATGATTCAGTCTTGGTTTTAACATCCATATCTATAGCCCCTTCAAAATATGTCACAAATGGGTAGACATGTCTGTTTTCCTCTATCCAACCAATTACCCAGCCAACCCGTTGCTGCCCACGAACCGTACTGGATGTTTGATAAGCCAACTGATACGAAGTGTTGTTCTCAACAATCAACATTTTCTTTACTGCTTCCTGCACACTGGCTCGAAAAGGATGTTGCTTGAAATACAAACGCTTGATCAATCCCAGTTGTTCATCCGGAGATATTGTCAGGCTATCGTTCGACCAATACCATTCTCCTTCTTTGCCCAACTTGCGATTGCCGTATTTCACGCTATCAATCCAAGTTTTCATGACATCCTTACCAACCAGTTGAGCCATTGCATTCAAATGATTTTCATCATTTGCTTTGAATGCGTCTTGCAAAGACATCATCGATGAGTCCGTTCCTTTGATAAGAGAAGAAGGATCATTCAATTTTCCTGTATGCAAAGCAACCAATGAACTGAAAATATGAAAGGATTGTCCGGGCGATTGATTTTTCTTGAATGCCTCCAATTCATAAATGGTAAACTCGCCTCTGCTGTTATCAAACATTCCAAAACTTCCCTTCAATTGATGGGAATCAAAAATTTTACCAATGGAATCATCTACTGTTACATTGTTAACGGTACAAGATTGAAAGGCAAAAATCGAAATGAAGATTACAGATAAACTAAGAAGACGTCCCATGTTTTTCGTTTGATTGATCCTGGCCGGGTTCCAATCCACCACTCTTGTACCAACGGTACCCTACAAATCCAATGATAGCAATAGGGGCTATCATCAGATAAATAATACCGTTGTTTAATTCTTTGGCTGGTTTATGGCCCAATTGCTGCGCTGTTTTTGTACAAATCGAACACTGGGCCTTGATATCTTGGATGAAACCAAGGCTCATCGCAATCAACAAGATCGTCAGCGTTCTCTTCATATCTATTAAACAGCTTCTGCCTTCATTTGTTTGGCCAAGCGGTTTCTTTCGTTTTCATCCAAAATTACCTTGCGCATACGGATGAAATTGGGAGTTACTTCAATGCACTCATCGAATTGAATATATTCCATGCACTCTTCCAAGGTCATCAATCGCTTGGGGGCAATACTGGCTGCACCATCGGTACCACTGGCACGCATGTTGGTGAGTTTCTTGCCTTCATTGGGGTTGACCACAAGGTCGCCGGGTTTGTTGTTCTCGCCGATAATCATTCCCTTGTATACCTCTTCACCTGGATCCACAAAGAAGAATCCACGGTCCTGTAATTTATCCAGCGAATAGGCAGTGGTGGTTCCACCTTCCTTGGTCAGCAATACACCATTGTTCCTGCCGGGGATGGGACCCTTCCAGGGTTTGTATTCACTGAAGCGATGTGCCATTACAGCTTCACCGGCTGTATTGGTCAACATGTTTGTTCTCAATCCAATCAATCCCCTGCTTGGAATTTCAAATTCGATATGTTGCATATCGCCTTTGGTTTCCATCACAGTCATCTCTCCTTTTCTCCTGCTCACCAGATCAATTGCTTTGGAAGCATATTCTTCCGGAACATCCACCACTAAAATTTCATACGGCTCTGATTTCACTCCATCGATTTCCTTCACCAACACCTGAGGTTGTCCAACTGTTAGCTCATAACCTTCTCTGCGCATGGTTTCAATCAAAACACCCAGGTGCAGAATTCCACGACCATAAACCAAAAAGCTATCTGCACTGTCTGTTTCTTTTACGCGAAGTGCAAGATTTTTTTCTGTTTCTTTCATCAGACGATCGCGCAAATGTCTGCTCGTTACAAACTTACCATCCTTACCAAAGAAGGGCGAGTTGTTGATGCTAAACATCATACTCATCGTTGGCTCATCCACATGAATAATGGGAAGTGCTTCCGGATTTTCAAAATCAGCCAACGTATCCCCAATATTGAAATCTTCAATTCCTACAACAGCACAAAGATCACCGGCGTTAACTTCACTCACTTTCTTTTTACCCATGCCTTCGAAAACATACAACTCTTTTACGCGTTGCTTTTTGATTTTGCCATCGCCTTGAACCAACGAAATGGGTTGATTTTCTTTGATGCTACCTCTAGCAACTTTTCCAATTGCAATTCGACCTAAAAAGGAAGAGTAATCAAGCGATGTGATTTGCAATTGCAAAGTTCCTTCCTCTGTTTTTGGAGGAGGCACATGC
>JBEDAP010000138.1:0-7463 GCA_041177705.1 Bacteroidota bacterium | reverse complement strand
GGTATTGAATCTTTTTGCGAAGTATAAAAAAGGAAAGAACAGTTGGGACAATACATTTGATTTCAACTTGGGGTATGTGAATTCTACCAGTTTGGGAAGTCGAAAGAACGACGACCGTTTTGATCTTGTTTCTAAATTCGGACATTCGATCAGTCCAAAATCCAACCTCGCCTTTCTGTCTAATTTGAGATCCAGTTTTTTCAAAGGCTATACCTACGAGGGATCCAAACGAAACTTTACTTCCAATTTCATGTCGCCTGGCTATTTATTGGCGAGTGCGGGTTTTGATGTGCAGCCTTCAAAAGCTCTTTCCTTGTTCTTTTCTCCGGTTACAGCGCGGTGGGTTTTTGTTACGGATCCAATTCTTTCTGCCAAAGGTCTTTATGGTGTGAAGCCTGGCGAAAAATCCAATTTGGAAGTGGGTGCTTTTGCTACGGTGAATTTTCTCAAGGAGATTGCTCCCAACGTAGTCTATAAAACCAAGCTTGATTTATTTTCCAACTACCGAAACAATCCCCAGAATGTCGACTTTTTCATGTCCAACATCCTCAGTGTTAAGCTCTCTAAGGTGTTTAACGTGACCTGGGGTGTGGACTTGATTTACGATGATGATGCGCGGCTGTTTGGCGATAACAATACCTCTCCTGCGCTTCAATTTAAATCGCTTATCGGCCTAGGCATTCAGTTCAAAAAATAATTTAAAGGAGTTGTTTGTTAACTAAATTATTTAGCATATTATTGCTAATAAATTTAGTTTTTATGGATGGGGAAATTGTTCAAAAAGCGGCGTACGCCGGATCCAAGAACTACGTGCAGCAACAAGTAAAGACAGCCAATGCTACTGGCTTTGGAGCTGCTGCTGATGATTATGCTGAACGGGGCATCGACCTCAATGAAGAATTGATTCGCAACAAACCGGCTACGTTTTTCATGCGTGTGCGTGGCGAGGCCATGATGGGAGCTGGAATTTTCGATGGCGACATGGTGATTGTGGATCGAAGCATCAAGCCTTCCAGCGGAAAAATTGTAATTGCTGTTTTGGATGGAGACATGCTGATTCGAAGGTTTGAAAATCGCTTGAATCGAATTCGGCTGATTCCGGAGACACCGAAGCTGGCGCCTATTGAAGTGGATCCATTTGCCGCTTTCTCCATTTGGGGAGTGGTTACGTATGTCATTCATTCGGTTTGATTTCATGTTTGCGATTGTGGACTGCAACAGTTTTTACTGTTCGTGTGAACGGTTGTTTCGGCCCGATCTTCGGGATCGCCCGGTGGTGGTGTTGAGTAACAACGACGGCTGCATCATTTCAAGAACGGATGAGGCCAAGCGGATTGGAATCGCGATGGGTGTTCCCTTGTTTGAAAGTAGAAACATCATTCAGCATCACGGCGTTGCTGTATTTTCTTCCAACTATCATCTATACGGAGATATGAGCATGCGGGTGATGGATACATTGCGCTTGCTTGCAGATCATCAGGTTCATCGGTGCGTGGAAGTGTATTCGGTGGATGAAGCTTTTGTCAACCTCTCGCATCTTCCGTTTGCTGCTCTTCAGCCCTTTGCCGAGCAGATGAGGGATGTTGTGGGGCAGTGGACAGGCATTCCTGTTTCCATTGGGGTTGCGCCTACCAAATTGTTAAGCAAGGTGGCCAATCGATTGGCGAAAAAAAATAAGGCCGTTACCGGATGCATCCTGGTTTTATCTGATCCGGATAAAATTCAGTGGGCCTTGGAGCAAACCGATGTATCTGATTTGTGGGGCGTTGGCAGACGCTATGCCAGAAAGTTGAAGGAAGCCTATGGTGTGAATACCGCGTGGCAATTGAAGCACATGCCTTTGGAATGGGCGAGAAAAAATTTAGGTGGTATTGTTGGTGTGCGCATGATTCGCGAACTGAATGGAGAGTCCTGTATTCCACTCAAAGATCCTTTGGAAAAGAAAAAAATGATTGCTACTACGCGGATGTTTGGAAAACCCGTTTTCGATTTACAGCCGTTGAAAGAAGCGATAGCAACTTTCACTGCTCGTGCAGCTGAGAAGTTACGTCGACAATACTCTGCCGCTGCTTCGGTGGATGTATTTGTAGTTACCAATGGGAGTCGCGATGCGCCTTATGAATACAACCCCCAGCATCATCATCGCTATTTTACACTCACGCAACCCAGTTCCGATACGGGAGAATTGATTCGGATAGCACTTCCGTTGGTAGAATCCTTGTATCGCAAAGGAACCAAGTATGTGAAGGCCGGAGTGGTGTTGGGTGGATTGGTTCCGGACGATGCGCTGCAGGGAGATTTTTTTTCCAACAATCAGCTGCAGCAACGCAATCGATCGTTGATGCAGGCATTGGATAATATCAACTTTGGTATGCGAAGCGATATGGTGAAGTTTGCAGCTTCAGGACTCACGCGGAATTGGAAAATGCGTCAGGAAATGCGAAGTGGACGCTTTACAACCAACTGGAATGAAGTGTATGAAATACGCTAGCGATTAGGAAAACAACCTGCTGAGAAGGGATTGAAAAAACGATTTCTTTTTCTTTCGCTCTTCGGGGTCGAAGGTTGCAATGCGATAGCGGGTTTGATACGCCTGCGAATCTTCGGGTCCGAGTTCTGTCAGTCCCATTTTATTATTGAGTGCATCCGGTGCGGCACTTAAGTTTTCCAATGCAATGCTTTTGCGATGAGGAGGTGTATACACTTGGAGATAGGGGTAGTTGCGGTCGGGGTAGATGTAGAGTTCTAATCCCATCTCAGGATCGGAAAATGTACAATGCGGCATGGGTTGTTCCATGTCAATTACAAAGGAGTTATCGAGTTTGACGTCTTTCAGCGGAGCTCCTTTGAACCATTTTTTATTTTTCAGAATTCTGCCCGTGGGGATCAGTGAATCGTTGAATTCCAACATTCTTTTGGAATTGATTTGAAGCGTTGTTGTGTCGATGCTTTCTCCCAATTTGAAATAAGTATGCCATCCATCGGAGATGGGTATGGTCATGCCACTTCTGTTGTGAACGGTGGTGATGACGGTAAGCCGACTTCCTCCCTCCAACCGGTAGCGTACGTTCATGTCGAATGCAAAGGGATACCCGGGGTGGGTTCCTTTGTAGCGATAGAGGAATTTACACTCACACATAAATGCGGAAGCTTCTGCAATCATGATGTCGTGAGGCACGTCGTAAAGCAGGCCGTGAATCGCATGACCGTTTAAAATAAATTTATCCGCTACATAGGATTTGCCGTCCCATGTGTATGATGAGTTTTGGAGTCGGCATGCAAATGGAGAAAGCTTGGCGCTTTTAAATCCGTTGGTTTTGTTGGCTTCCCAATCGGCTGCGTCTTTGAAGCCATCAACTAAGTTTAAAATTTTTCCTTGGTGTGGAATTTCAAGTTTGTTGAGGATGGCTCCGGCAGAGGGGATGATGGTAGCTTTGAGACCAGTAGCCTCATCGCGCAGAATGATTTCTTCCCATCCGTTTTGGTGGAGGCGATCGCAGTAAAACGTGAGTACCGATTGTTTCTCTTGTTCAGCCATTACCAACCGAGGATATATGCAAAGATCAGTGGTGCAACGATCGTGGCGTCGCTTTCAACAATGTATTTAGGCGTATGGATATCCAGCTTCCCCCACGTGATTTTTTCATTGGGAACAGCACCTGAATAGGAGCCGTAAGAAGTTGTGGAATCGCTGATCTGACAGAAATAGCTCCAGAACGGAACATCGTGCCATTCCAGATCTTGGTACATCATAGGAACTACGCAGATGGGGAAATCGCCTGCGATACCGCCACCGATTTGAAAGAAGCCTACGCCTTTTCCTCCGCTGTTGTTTCTATACCAATCGGAGAGCCAAACCATGTATTCGATTCCGCTTTTCATCGTGGTGGCTTTCATTTCACCTTTGATGATATAGGATGCGAAGATGTTACCCATGGTGCTGTCTTCCCAACCGCCAACGATGATGGGCAGGTTTTTTTCCATGGCAGCAATCATCCAGCTGTCTTTGGTATCTATTTCATAGTGTTCTTTCATGACCTCGCTTTTGAGCAATTGATACATGAATTCATGTGGGAAATAGCGTTCGCCTTTGGCGTCTGCATCTTTCCAGAGTTTAACGATATGATGTTGAATGCGTCTAAATGCTTCTTCTTCTGGAATGCAAGTATCGGTAACGCGGTTCAATCCTTTTTCCAACAATTCCCATTCTTGTTCTGGGGTGAGATCGCGGTAGTTGGGCACTCTTCTATAATGGGAATGTGCCACCAGATTCATGATGTCTTCTTCCAGGTTGGCGCCGGTACAAGAGATGATATCAACTTTACCCTGACGAATCATTTCGGCCAGGGATACACCTAATTCTGCTGTGCTCATGGCACCGGCTAAGGTGACCATCATTTTACCTCCTTCGAGCAGGTGTTTTTCATATCCTTTGGCTGCATCTACCAGTGCTGCAGCGTTGAAGTGACGATAGTGATGTTGAATAAATTGAGAAACGGGACCTTTCTGCATGGCCATTGATTTTGGTTGCAAAGGTAGGGATACAAAACGTGATGTTTTGCAATCCGATGGAATTGTAATCAGCTACTTAAAAAAGGTATTAAACATTCGATGCATTCTACGTGTTAATAACCAAACGTTTCCATAATTTTAGACCATGATTGTTGTTTATTATGTCTTAGTGGTGTTGGGTGTATTTCTCTTGATGGAAGGGATCACATGGTGTACACACCGTTGGGTTATGCATGGATTTCTGTGGTATTTGCACAAAGATCATCATGAAGTAGAGCCTGGATTTTTTGAAAAAAACGATGCGTTTTTTATCATTTTTGCCATACCCAGTTTTTTGTGCATCATGTATGGCATGCAAAATCAGATTTGGTGGTTGCATGGCATAGGGTTTGGCATCATGGCCTATGGGTTTGCCTATTTTTTAGTGCACGACGTAATCATACACCAACGGTTTAAATGGTTCAGCAGAAGCAACAATACCTACATTCGGGCGATACGCTGGGCGCATAAAATGCACCACAAGCATTTGGGTAAGCACGATGGTGAAAGTTTTGGCATGTTGTATGTAGATAAAAAATACTGGGACAAGGTGCGGAGAGATAAAGAGTTGATGAAGGGTAAGCGTGTGGAGTATGCACCAGAATAAGCAATACGACTATATCGTTACGGGAGGCGGATGCGCCGGTTTGAGTTTCATCATGCATGTGCTGAATGAACCCCAATTGGCGGATAAGCGTATTTTGTTGATTGAGAAAGAACTCAAAAATCAAAACGACAGAACCTGGTGTTATTGGGAAAAGGGAGAAGGGTTTTTTGAGGATATTCTTTTTCGGAAATGGAATCAGGCCTGGTTTCACGGTCCGGGTTATTCATCCAAAAAATCATTGTCGCCTTACGCGTATAAAATGATTCGCGGAGTTGATTTCTACCAACATTGTTTTCAAAAAATCAAGGATTCAAAGCAAGTAGATGTGGTGCATGAAGAAGTGGTTTCTGTGGAGGGAGGAGAGGAAGTTGCTCACGTTCAAACAAACACCTGCAGTTATTCCTGCAAATATGTTTTCAACAGTATTTTATTTGGAATACCACAATTGGGTAAGAACAATTATTACTTGTTGCAGCATTTCAAAGGTTGGATCATTGAAACCGATGACGATGCGTTTAGCATGGAGGAGCCTACATTGATGGATTTTCGGGTGGATCAGAAATTTGGAACCACATTTGTTTATGTGATGCCACTGGAAAAAAATAGGGCCTTGGTGGAGTATACATTGTTTACAAAAGAATTATTGAAGGGTGAAGAGTATGATGCGGGTTTACGCGCATATATTCAAGATTATTTGGGGATCAAAGAATACCGCATTGCCGAGGAGGAGTATGGCATTATTCCAATGACCGATTTCAAATTTTCTGCAACGCACAAGAATATCGTTAATATGGGTACTGCTGGCGGATTTACCAAGCCATCCAGTGGATATACGTTCAGGTACATTCAGAAGCATGCCATGAAATTGGTTTCCAGTTTAAAAGAGAACGGACATCCGCATGTAACCGAAAGCAGGATGCAGCGAAGATTCAGGTGGTATGATCAGACCTTACTCCACATGTTGCATTTCGATAAAATGCCGGGAAGTAAAATTTTTACGTTGCTTTTCAAGCATAATCGAATACAATCTATTTTTCGATTTTTAGATAACGAAACCAGTGTTGGTGAAGAAGTATTTTTATTGAACAGCCTGCCGCAGATTCCGTTTATGAAAGCTGGTTGGCACGAATTGATGAAGTCGGAATAATCATTAGAAAAGTATCTTCTATTCTTTGTTTTTGAGCAGCAGGTGAATCAATTCTCCTTTGCTGTTGATTTCCAATTTCCGGTAAATATTGCGGATATGAAATCGAATGGTATCGATGGATACGTTGTTTTCGAATGCAATCATTTTATAACTCAAGCCGTTTTTCAATGCTTCGGCAATGATCTTTTCTTTGGGGGATAGTTTTTCTTTGATGTTGCTATTTCCTGAGAAATACTCCACAATTCTGCCGGCTATGTTATGGTTCATGACCGACATACCCATTTTGGCATTGATGATGCTGGATTGGATGTTTTCAAGCGACGTTTCTTTTGTGAGGTAGCCCACTGCACCCTGTTGTAGGGCAGAAAAAATACTGTTATAATCTTCTAAAACACTGTTTATCAATATATTGACATTGGGCCATCTTTTTTTGATGGGCTCAATACCTTGGATTCCACTCATGCCTGGGAGCATGATATCTAGGAGTAAAACATCCATTTCTGTTTCTGCAGGGTAGGATTTCAGAAACTCCTCGATTGAGGTAGAAGAAGCAGTTACCTTGATTTCCTCACTTAGTTCAAAAAAGTCGATCAGGGTATTGAGAATAGACTCGTTGTCTTCGATCAGGGCTAAATTCACCATGTAGTTGAAATTCAACGTAATATACCTCGTTTGAGACTTCATTTATATAGTTTTCAACTGAAATTTCATGTACACATCAAGATGTAGGTAATAAATGCAGTCATAACTCGCTCAAAATGATGCTTTTTTGTATATTTTTTGTTTAGTTTTGCTCCCCGTAAATCTAGTTTAGCATAAACATTGGAAAAATATCAATCTAAGCATATGCATGTAAATTCAACAAGTATTTTAAAATCAATGAGTTACTTAAACTCTTGGAGACAAATGAAAAAACTGTTGCTGCTGATAGCAGTAGGTTTTTCGTTGCCTTTCGCTTTTGTGAACGAAGCCAAGTCGGCTGAGGTGTTTTTTAATGATGTCTATAAAGGCGAAAGAAACGCAACAATCCCAACTTACCCCACAGAAAGCAATCAGATTTTCATTTCTTTAGCTTCTAAGTTAGTAGGAACTAATTTTAGTTTTGAATCTCTAAATGGCGCCTTAGAGCCTACGTATTCTGGTAACAACGTATCAGGA
>JBEDAP010000137.1:0-3091 GCA_041177705.1 Bacteroidota bacterium | reverse complement strand
CTTCCTAAGTTCATCCTGAGTCAGAAAAATCACCTCAGTCTTTGGATGCCTAAAGCGATGACCTGCAAAGGGGTTATCCTCAATCCATTTATGGTCAAGAGAAAGTATGATGACGGATTTAAGGGACTGTACTATTTTGTTAATACTTATGAGTTTCATCTTCCGCTCTGTCCTCAGAAATGCCTCTAAATCGCTTACAAACCCTCTGTTGACTTTATTCAATGGAATATCATAACTATCATAGTGAAATTTAATAAATGATTTTATAGCATTTGCCATTTGCTGTTGCTTAACCAAAGTTGATTTACTGTAATCCTTGCCAACCAACTTACTTATGTGCTTAATTTTATGGGCATATACTTCCATGAGATATTTACAGCCTCTATTCTCCCGCCCTTTGAATTTATCCATTACATGATTTACCGTTATCTCCCCTCCTGTTGAGACAAGATTGGAATAAACATCTCTTAATCTTATTCGCAGATTCATAAGTAGCTCGTTATAGCCTAGAGCCTCAGGAGACTTACCCTTAACGATACCCTTGTTAGAATCCCAATGAATAGGACTAACGGCTAAGCCAGCTGAGAATCTTAAACTCTGGCCGTTGAGAGAAACTCTACAATAAACTGGATTTTTACCGTCAGAAAATGCACGAGACGGCAACAGAAAATAGCTGATTTTGATTTGCATACACAGTCTTTTTTATGGTTTAATGACTGTGCTGTTTTTAGCGTTTTTTAAAAAGGCACCAGAATTTTGACTCAAGGCACCAAAAAAGGCACCAAAATTTCCAACGAATTCATCCGCTCTCTTGTGCTCTCAGCGGCTGAATCCAACCCTGACATGACAGTAGCATTTGACTAGGATTTTATCTCTTCAACAGTAGCTCCAATCCCTCTCTCTACAATGGCTTCACACATGGTTTTGAGCTCTTCGTAAGAACCCCTTTTTACATCTGTCTTTCCTTTGTAATGTATGAGAATAGCACATTGTTCAGCCTGTTCAGGCTCATGTTTGCACACCTCAATAAGGGTTTTAATCACCCAGTCGAATGTATTGATATCATCGTTCCATACGATGAGTGCATAGCGTGCACTGTCGAGCACTTCTACTTCCAGTTCTTCCTGATATTGTGGATTGTTCAAGGGCATTTTCTAATGGATGTGGAACATACTGGACTCGAACCAGTGACCCCTACTCTGTCAAAGTAATGCTCTAAACCAACTGAGCTAATGTTCCTGAATGTCGCAAAGGTAATCATTCAATGAGTGAATCAAAACAGTGGCCATTTGAAAGATGATGTTAAATATATTTTCTTTCCTTCAGCAGATGATTTTCTAGCAGATTCGATGATTTCAAGCACGTGCAATGCATGTTCTACATTAATCTTTGGATTAGTATTATTCACAATAGATTCTGCAACTTTTGTTGCGCCTTCCTGCCATTGGTAACCACCCGTTTCAGCAACATAAAGTTTTGCTTGACTTTCCCATGAATCATCTAAATAAACACCATTTGTTTCCCAGTCATATCCAATCAATCGCAGATTAGCTTTATCACCAAAAATCTGAATGGAGTGCAATTGTTGTCCCTTTGCTTCATGCCCATGAGGATCGAAGTAATTGAAACCACACATGATATGACTTATGATTCCTTTACCATGATCCAAGAGTAAATGAGCATTGTCTTCAGCTTCCACTTTTACTGTACCCCTTTCATCAATTTCTCTTGTTGGATTCACAATACTAGTCATCGCCATGATTGATTTTGCGGGACCAAGTAATGCAGTGAGTGTAGCAATATTATATACACCAAGATCTGGCATGCTGCCGCCACCTTTTTCGTAGAAAAATGCCGACCAAGTTGGACCCGTATGTCCGTATTGCCCATGTGCACTTGCAATTCTTCCCAATTTTCCCTCTTGAACCATTTTGTTCATGAATGCAAATTGTGGAGAGTTAACAACAGCAGGAGCACCCCATAGTTTGAGGTTTTTTGCTTTTGCAAGATCCAATAATGCTCTTCCTTCAGCATAGGTATTGGCCATGGGTTTTTCACTCCAAACATGTTTTCCTGCCAGCAATGCTTTTTTGTTAAGGTCGCCATGGACTTGCATATCGGTTAGGGTAACCATCATATCAAATGGAACACCTTTAAGCAGATCATCGATATTTCTGTATGTTTCTGCATTTAGTTTATACTGCCTTTTTTGTTCCAGGGCTCGCTCATATTTGATATCACAAAGGGCCACGATTTCAACCATGGAGGATGTTTGCAGATGAGGAATATATCGATTGCTAACGCTACCACATCCAATTATAGCCACTTTCAAATTTGTAAGTTTTTGTTCATCTGCATGAAGTTGCAAAGCATTCAGCAGCATTGCAGCACCCGTTGCAGCTGAATATTTCATGAAGTCTTTTCTAGTGATCTGATTGTTCATAAAGCGCAGTTTACTGGTCAATTTACAAAACTGTTTTAACGACTTGGAATTAATCTGAAAAAACTTATATTTGCACCCCCAAAGGGAGTTTAGCTCAGCTGGTTTAGAGCATCTGCCTTACAAGCAGAGGGTCGGCGGTTCGATCCCGTCAACTCCCACAAAAGGCCACTGAATAGTGGCCTTTTTGATTTTTTACCGCATCAAAGTAATATACCCTGCAATTTGTTTTCTCCCAGATTTTGGATACACAACGTAATAATATGTACCTGAAGGCAGGTCTATCCCATTTTTCTTTCCATCCCATGGATTCAAATAGCCTTCACTTTTGAAAACTTGCTGCCCATTTGCTGCATACACTTCAACTAAACAGTCGGGATAAATTTCAAGATTGCTGATTTTCCATGTGTCATTTATCCCATCACCATTGGGTGTAAAAGTATTTGGGATAATGGGTTTGCGCAAGACATGCATTTTGAGTTGATCGAAACTCGAACAGTTTCCACTTCCAGTAACTTTTAATTGATATATGATATCAGATTGTGGATTTTTTATAAATGGTTGTAATGAATCACTTGCACTCAAATAAGTACTGGGCGTCCACTGAAAGCGTAATCGATTGCCTTTTGCTGTTGCATTGATCTTGGTATC
>JBEDAP010000136.1:0-5031 GCA_041177705.1 Bacteroidota bacterium | reverse complement strand
GCTTATTAGGCATCATCGTTTAAAGGTTTTAGGCTATGAGTTAAAGTACCCACAACCCACAACTTAATTCCTCCCTCGTCCCTTGTCCCTTGTCCCTCGTCCCTATTCCCTATTCCCTTGTATTCCCCTATTCCCTATCTTCGCCCCTCAACCACTACTTATGCAACGCGTTGGTCCATCATGCAAAATCTTTTCCGGAACCAGCTCACAATACCTGGCCGAACAGATTGCAGCCGCCTTTGGCGGTACTCTTGGTAAAATCAGCATACAGAAATTCAGCGACGGGGAAATTCAACCCATTTTCCTCGAAAGTATACGAGGGGATTATGTTTTCCTCGTGCAAAGCACGTTTGCGCCGGGGGATAATCTGCTGGAATTGCTGTTAATGATCGATGCGGCCAAAAGGGCTTCTGCTTATAAAATCATTGCCGTAATACCCTATTTCGGGTATGCCCGTCAGGATCGAAAGGACAAACCCCGGGTTGCCATCGGATCCAAGATGGTTGCCAATGTTTTAACGGCGGCTGGTGCCGACCGGATCATCACCATGGACCTCCATGCACCCCAGATTCAGGGGTATTTTGATATACCGGTAGACCACCTCGACAGCTCGGCTATTTTTATCCCTTACATACGCGATCTTCAGCTGGAAAACCTTACCTTTGCGGCCCCTGACGTGGGAAGTGCGAACAGAATTCGGGAGGTAGCCAGTTATTTCAACGTCGAAATGGTGATTTGCGACAAGCACCGTAAACGTGCCAACGAAATTGCCAGCATGGTGGTGATAGGAGATGTAACCGATCGGGATATTGTACTGATCGATGACATTTGTGACACAGCAGGAACGCTCACCAAGTCGGCCAAGTTATTGAAAGACAAGGGGGCCAGAAGCGTCAGAGCTCTTTGTACTCATCCGGTTCTAAGCGGAAATGCCTACGCCAACATCGAAAGCAGTGTGCTGGAAGAATTGGTGGTTTGCGATACCATTCCGCTCAGAGGGCAGTCTTCCAAATTAAAGGTGCTAAGCGTAGCCGGTTTATTTGGAGCAGCGATCCGGAACGCCTACGAGAACCAGAGCATCACCAGCTTGTTCATTCATTCCCAAATGAGGAACAAATAAGAAAGTCAATTTTTTAAACACAATAGCATGAAGACAATTACAATCGAAGGACAATTGAGGACCGCAACGGGCAAATCAGCCACCCGTCAGTTGCGCTCTCAAGACTTGGTCCCTGGTGTAATTTACGGGGGTGCACAAGAGGTTAACTTCTCGGTTAATTCACTTGCCCTGAAACCGTTTATTTACACTCCGGATTTTCAGTTGATCGAAGTAAAGATCGACGGCAAGTCGTACACCTGCATTTTGAAAGATTTGCAGTTTGACAAAGTATCTGACAAGCTAACGCATTTCGACTTGTTGGAATTGGTAGAAGGAAAGAAGGTTACAGCAACCATTCCCTTGAAATTTGTAGGAACTCCTGCAGGTGTTAAGGCCGGTGGTAAGTTGGAAATTCGTTTGAAGGCCGTTAAACTAAAAACACTTCCAAAATTCCTCAAGGAAAATATCGAAGTGGATATCACCAACCTCGAATTGAATGAAAACATTCGTGTGCAGGATATCAAGGCGGACAATTACGAAATCTTAAACTCACCAAGAATTCCAATTGCTTCTGTAACGATGACTCGTCAGTTGAAGCAAGAAGAAGCTGCTGCTCCCGCTGCTGCTGCGAAAGCTCCTGCTGCTGCTCCAGCCGCAAAAAAATAAATTCAATTTCATTTATCTTTAGGCCCCGTGATACCCTCACGGGGCTTTTTTTATGGAAAAATTTCTAGTGGTAGGCTTAGGTAATATCGGTGAGGAATACGCTCATACTCGCCATAATATCGGTTTCGATATCATCGACCATTTTGTAGCTGCACATAAGGGAAGTTTTACGATAGATCGACTGGCCTCTAAAGCTGAAGTGAGTATAAAGGGTAAAAAAATTATATGTATAAAACCCAATACCTACATGAATGTGTCGGGTAAAGCGGTTAAATATTGGATGGAGAAGGAAAAACTGGATACAAGTCATCTAATGATTCTGGTAGATGAGTTGGCAGTACCCTTGAACAAGATCAAGATCAAGCCTTCCGGAAGCGATGGTGGCCACAATGGGCTTAGAAGCATCCAGGAGTCCATAGGTTCTCAAGAGTATCCTCGCTTGCGGTTTGGAATCGGAAATGAATTTCCAAAAGGCAAACAAGTTGATTTTGTGTTGGGTAAATGGACGGAAAAAGAGATGGACATCGTGAAAACGAAGCTGGAGAGGTCTTCCAAGGCAATTGAAGAATTTGTATTAATGGGATTGGAAAAAACCATGGCAGCCGTTAACCAGCTTGAGTTTTAATTAAACTTGCCTTATCTTCGAATTCAATCCTCTTCCTAAAAAACCTACCACCTTATTAAAACTAACTGCAATGAAATTCCTTTGTATAGGAAGAAACTATGTTGAACACGCCAAAGAATTGGGTAACGAAGTACCCGACGAACCCGTCATCTTCATCAAACCCAAAAGCGCTCTGCTGCAATCCAACTCACCGTTCTACTATCCAGAATTCACAAACGAACTTCACTACGAATGTGAAGTGGTATTGAGAATCTGTAAAAACGGAAAATACATTGCTGAAAAAGCAGCGAATAAGTTTTACGATGCAATTTCTGTGGGAATAGATTTCACAGCTCGCGATATTCAGTCAGAGTTAAAGAAAAAAGGCCTTCCCTGGGAAAAAGCCAAGGCCTGGGATAACTCTGCCATCTTAGGTAAATGGCAATCGCTGCCCAATCCTTTCAATAAAAGTGATATTCATTTTTCCATGTCTAAAAATGGTGAGACTGTTCAAAAAGGTCATACCAAAGACATGATTCATGATTTTGATAAAATCGTTTCTCATGTATCCAATTACTTTTCGCTCAATATCGGAGATGTAATTTTCACCGGTACACCTGCAGGGGTAGGCGAATGTGTAGTTGGCGATGAGCTGGAAGGATTCCTCGAAGGACAATCCATGTTCAAACTTACCGTTCAATAAGTAGTTGCTTTCGTAGCGAATTATCTTTTCACAATTTTAATCATTCCAGTTTCTTTTAAGTCGCCAATCTTGCGTAGCTTGGGATAGATTGACTTCGATTGACAAAAGAAATTCTGATACGAAGGTTAAACAACAGCAGTTGGTTCAGGCTTTATCTCTTGAAGTCTCTGCCCGCAGCATTTTTCTCCGGAATACGCATAGGTTCTGTAGCAGAGGGAATGGCAACCGCACATATTCGGTATTCCTGGTTTTCTAAGAATCCGTTTCAATCCATTTATTTTGCCTGCCTTTGCATGGCTGCAGAAATGAGTTCTGGCGTATTGGCATTGGTACATACCTATCCATGCAAACCGAAAGTTTCGATGTTGGTATTGGGCATGCAGGCGGAGTTCATCAAAAAAGCAAAAGGTCAAATCCGTTTTATCTGCAGCGATGGTGAAAAAATCAAAGCAGCAGTAGTTCAGGCAATTGCTTCAGGGGAAGGAATCGTTTGTGAAACCATTTCAGAAGGAATGGATGAATTGGGCAATTGTGTAGCCCGATTTAAAATCAATTGGACGTTCAAACAAAAACAATAGGGAATGAAGATTAGTTTTCATGGTGCAGCACGTTGCGTTACAGGATCAAAGCATTTGCTTACGCTTAAATCAGGAAAAAAAATTCTGCTCGATTGCGGCATGTTTCAAGGCATGGGCAAAGAAACGGATGCATTGAATCGCCATTGGGGATTTGATCCTCGCGAGATTGATTATTTGGTTTTATCTCATGCACATATTGACCACAGTGGACTCATTCCCAAGTTTGTTAGCGATGGATTCAAAGGAAAAATATTTTGTACGCCAGCTACTTTGGAATTGACATCGGTATTGCTGGAAGATTCAGCGGGCATTCAGGAAGACGATATCAAGTATGCCAATAAAAAACGTAAGCATATGCATCAGCCTATGCTTAAACCCTTGTACACAACCGATGAAGCTAAAAAGGCCATGGATTTTTTCCGTGTTGTAGATTACGGAGCGTGGTTTACGATCGAGGAAGGAATTGAATTGTTGTATACGGATGCAGGACATATCATCGGTAGTGCAGCTGTTCATCTTCGCATCAAAGAAAATGGAAAGCAACAGCAACTAACATTCAGTGGAGATGTTGGAAGATACAGAGATGCCATCCTCAAATCACCGGAAGCATTTCCCCAAGCAGATTTTTTGATATTGGAATCGACTTACGGCAATTCACTGCACGATTTGCATCAATCTACTCCCGATCATATTTTACAATGGATTGAAAAAACCTGCATTCAGAAAAAAGGAAAACTGATTATTCCTGCATTCAGTGTAGGACGAACCCAGGAAATTTTGTTTTCACTCAATCAACTTGAGTTGGAAAACAGGTTGCCGGAGCTTGACTATTTCGTAGATAGTCCACTTTCCATTCACGCTACTGAAATTGTAAAAAAATATCCTCAATATTTCAATTCGCGAATCCAAAAAATATTGGAGCAAGATGATGATCCGTTTCAATTTGCTGGGTTGGAATACATCAAAACAGTTGAGGATTCCAAGCTGTTGAATTTCAAAAATGAACCTTGTGTGATCATTTCTGCGAGCGGTATGGCCGATGCGGGAAGGGTGAAGCATCACATCAGCAACAACATCGAAAATTCCAGAAACAGTATCCTGATAACTGGCTACTGCGAGCCCAATTCACTGGGAGCACGATTGTTATCAGGTAGAAAAGAGGTGAATATTTATGGTGTTGCACATGAAGTGCATGCCGAAATAGGAAGCATTCGCAGTATGAGTGCTCATGGCGACTACGAAGATCTTTCTCAATTTTTAGCAACCCAGGACCCACGTTTAGTGAAAAAACTATTCTTGGTTCATGGAGAATACAATGTACAGGAAGATTTTAAAGAACGATTGATCCGCAAAGGATTTATGGATGTGAGTATTCCCGAAT
>JBEDAP010000135.1:0-3479 GCA_041177705.1 Bacteroidota bacterium | reverse complement strand
TTTGGGCCAGTTGGTGCAAGCCATGTAGGATGGAAAACCCCAATGTGGTGGCTGCCTTTAAAAAGTTTCAGCAAAAAAACTTTACTATTTTAGGTGTCTCACTCGACAAAGAAAAGGCATCCTGGCTTCAGGCTATAGAGGATGATGGTTTGGCCTGGTATCACGTAAGCGATTTAAAATTTTGGGATAGCAAGGTTGTTCCTATGTATGGAATTGAGGGAATCCCCTTTAATGTTCTACTGGATACCAGTGGAGTAGTAATTGCAAAAGACCTGCGAGGCGAAGAGCTTCATCAAAAGCTTGCAGAAATATTAAAATAATAGGGGATATCGAGTCAATAAAAAAAGGCAGATTCAAATGAATCTGCCTTTTTTTATAATGTTGACTTCTCAATTACAACTGAGAAATTCTAAGACCAATGGTTTTGTAGTTTTCGCTTGGCTTAACATTGTTGGTGCCACCGCTGATCGTGATATTCAAGTCAACTGGAGTGCTGGATGAAGTTCCCGGATTTAGGATTTCAACGCTCAATTCTCCAAAGCTTGAGTTGGCAGGAATTTTAACTGTGGCAGGAAGTGTAGTGAAATGTCTACCTGCAACTGCCGTAGTTCCGCTTCCAAGGATTACAAAAACCTCAGTATCTGTTTTCAATTGTTGACCAATCAAATTCAATCTGAATTTTTTGATGCCTGGACTTTGCCTAGACAATAATGGATCTGCAGCGCTGGCAACGCGTCCGTAGCCTGGAACCCTGGTCAAAATAGGGTAGGTAAGCCCCGCTCCATTGGCATTCCAAGAAGCTGCGTCAAATTCAACAACCGTTGAAGTGAAGGTAACCAAGTCGTTTTTCACACAGCTACCCATGAACAGTGTAGCCAATGTTGCAATTAAAAGTATGTGTAGTCTTTTCATGATTCTATTTTTTAGTATCCGCTATTTTGAACCAGATTTTTGTTGCCATCTACCTCACGTGTTGGCAATGGAGCTAAAATTCTTACATCTGTAAAGGCCACTGTATTGTAGTGAGGAGCTTTTACCAAGTCTCTACCTAAACGCTTCAAGTCAAAGAAGCGATGACCTTCAAATGCTAATTCTAACCTGCGTTGTCTCAACACTTCCTCATAAAGTGCAGAACCTGTTAAGCCGCTGAATGCAGTCAAACCTCTGTTTGTAGCAATGGTATTCACATCTGCAAGTGCAGCTGATTCATTGAATACAGCAGATCCTGGTGTTGACATGGCCTCTGCACGGTTTAGATATACTTCTGCAATTCGAATGATTGGTAAGTTATCTAGATTGATGAAGCCGTTTTTGCCGATGTACTTGGTACATTCAACTTTTGCACTGCCCCTTCCAGTAGTTCCCGGTTCATACAACAGATTTCTCACGTCACTGCTTCTGGATGCAATTGTTGCATTAACGCTGTTGAAGTTTCCAGTGGTATTGCCTCCAGTAAGAGTGATGCCTAATTCACTCATCAGGGAAAGAGATGGAACCAGGTCGCCAAATCCTCCTGTTACAGTGGTATTTCCCGGTGCAGTCAATGTTGTAAATGAAGTTTGAAGAGATTCATTCACACCGTTATTTTCTGCATTAGTAGCCAATACGAATTGGAAAAGACTCTCTACGTGAGTAGCACCTCTCCATTGTCCTACATAGGCAGCGGCAGAAGAAAGTCTTGTTCCAGCCGCAGCTATACATGCATCTGCCCATCTTTTGGCATTAGCGTAATCTTTCATGTAGAGATAAACACGAGAAAGCATAGCTTGTGCAGCTGTTTTGCTAGCAAAGTTGGGTAGACCTGTAGTTGTAAGGTTTGATTCTGCAAGCAAAAGATCTGCAATGATTTGCTTGTATACATCATCAACGGAAGCTCTTGAAGGCTTTAGAGCCAGAGCGTCTTCTGATGTTGCCACACCTTTCAAGATCAGAGGAATTCCTCCTTTGTCTTGAGCAGCAACGGTTGCCCCAGGCATGTAGGAAAATACTTTGACCATGTCAAAATAATAGAGTGCCCTCAAGAAATACATTTGCCCTAGCCACGATGTTTTATCTGCTGGAGTAATCCCTGCAGCAGTCACACCTGGAACTGTTTCGATAATCAAATTGGCCTGGTTAATTCCGTTGTATGCAGCAGACCAAAGTGCATCTCCGAAATGTGCTCTGTATACGTTGTTTGCTTCTGGAAGCAAACGACCAGATTTATTGGTTGCGAATCCATTATCAGATAATGCCTCTGGGAATGCAATCAAATCGCGTCCATAAAGTCGTACACTTTTGAATCTTGAGTATACTGACACAACTGCTGCATTGATACCATCTTTGCTGGTTAGTGCAGTGGTGGCATCAATGGATTGTCTAGGTTCGATTACCAACGCATCTCTACAAGAGCTGATGCTCGCAGAAACGATGGCAATCAAACTGAGTTTATAAAGTATATTTTTCATCTTCATCAAATTTTAGAGTATTAGAAACCTATTTGAACACCGGCAGTAATGTTCCTACTTTGTGGAATAATACCAGTAGCACTACCTACAAATTCTATATCATAGCTAAACCAATCGCTGAGCGTCCAGAGATTCGTTCCTTGAATATAGAATCTTGCATTGTTCAGTTTCATTTTTCTCACCAGATCAGGATTGAAATCGTAGGAAAGGGTTACGTTTTTCAAACGAACGTAGTCGGCCTTAAACCAAGTTCTACTTCCGGATGCTGCACTTGAACCTTTTGCTTCAGCACCAGCTGCATTCATACGAGGCCACCAGGTAACTTGACCGGGTTTGGTCCAGCGTCCTTCAAATACATCTACGAAACTGTTTAAGCGTGCGATGTTTTCGATCATGAAGTTAACTTGACCGTCTTGTGCCCATCTTCCGTATTCATATTGGAAGAAGATATCTAAGGTGAATCCTTTGTATGTGAAGTTGTTTGTCCAACCTCCCCAATAGTCGGGCTGAACATCGCCTATGTAGAAACGATCACGATTCAGTGGTTGGTACGTTACATTCCCAAGGGTATCTAACCACATCGGTCTTCCTGTTGCTGCATTTACACCTGCATAGCGTTGAGTGAAAATGGATCCCAATTCTTTTCCAACACGTGTGCTGGGATCACCAGGCAATTCAAGCAAGTTATCGTATAGTTTTTTAACCTTGTTCTTGTTGTACGTAAAGATGAACGTGCTTGTCCAGTTGAACCCATCCGGTCTTCTGGATTTTACAGGTTGAACACCCAGTGTCAATTCCAATCCTCTGTTTGAAATCTGACCTACGTTTCTAGTAATGCTAGAAAAACCAGAGGAGAGCTGAACGGGTTGAGGAAGCAACAAATCTGCAGTGAGCTTGTCATAGGCTTCTAATGAACCGAACACTCTGTTGCTGAAGAACGAGAAGTCAAGACCTATGTTTGCTGTTTTATTTTTCTCCCAACGTAGTTCTGGATTTGCCAACTGAGAGAAAGTGATACCAGGAGCTCCATTA
>JBEDAP010000134.1:0-3899 GCA_041177705.1 Bacteroidota bacterium | reverse complement strand
AGTCCCTTTAATTCAAAAACATTGGCAAAAGCTCCTACTACTGTTCCACTGTTGAAGCTCGTGTTGACTGCTGTTCGCACATGATCTCCTAGAATAATTCCCATTTTCTCAGTAGATAGTTTGAATGAGTTAGTATGTATATCCCAAACTTTAATTTTACCGACTGTGTTTTTTAAATTAGAGCAGGTTGTTCCTGCACCTAAATTACACCAAGCCCCAATGATGCTATCTCCAATATACCCATGATGTGCTTTATTGGAATATGGGTAAAAAATCGAATTTTTAATCTCCCCGCCTACTATACAATGGTGGCCAATTGAGGTGCCTGCATAAAGCGTAGCTCCCATTTTGACAACAGCATTTTTCCCAATGTAAAGCGGACCGCGTAGCATCGATCCTTGCATGACATGTGCTCCTTCCTCAATTAAAACTGGACCATCTTCGGTCTGAATAAAGCAAGTTTCAATTTTCGCGGAAGGATGAACAAATAGTGAATGTTTTCCACTTACATGAATGGATGGATGAGTAGATGCATAAATAGATTGTTTTGATATCAGGGATATATCAGATTTTAAAACATGTGCTTGATATTGAATCAAATGCCATGGACGCTCTATGTTAATCACCTGTTGAATTGAAATCGCAGGATCTTTTAAAATAGACCCCATTTCAAAATCATGTTCAGGAATGGAAGTGGACGATAGTGTTATATCAGCTTCCTCTTGATTTTCAACAAACTTTAATTCAATGCCGTGTTTTTTTGCCAATAACATCCATCTTTCTTGAATGGTCAATGCACCACATAGCAAGGAATTGTATCCACGTGTATGAGTAAGTGGAAGGAAATGATGATTGAGTTCTTTTTCGTTAAAATAAAACCGAATCATATGTATGTGGCGTTAGGATGATAAGGCAAAAGAAAACCCTCCGGCTGGAGGGTTTTACCTTATTTCTTCGCGTATTTTTTCTTGAACTTGTCGATTCTTCCTGCCGTATCAACCAGTACATTTTGACCAGTAAAGAACGGGTGAGAAGTGTTTGAAATCTCAAGTTTAATCAATGGGTATTCGTTTCCGTCTTCCCATTTTGCGGTCTCTTTCGAAGGAGCTGTAGAGCGGGTCAAGAAAGTTGAACCGTTACTCATGTCTTTGAAAATCACAAATCTGTAATCTTCTGGATGGATACCTTGTTTCATTTTATTGATTTTTAGGCTGCATGGATTTGGCCATGACAATTATTAAGGGTGCAAATTTAGTACAATTTGGGGGTTTGCCCAAGAGGATTTTAAATCAACTTCTCATGTTTTCAAATTGGAGGGGAAGATCCAGTTCAGCCTGTCGCAAAAGCTGTATAACTGATTGAAGATCATCGATTTTCTTTCCTGTCACCCGGATCATATCATCCATGATTTGAGTCTGAACCTTCATTCCGGAATCCTTAATCAATTTGGTTATTTTTTTAGCATCATCCTGTTTCAGTCCGTTTTTAACCCCTACTTCCTGTTTAACAGTTTTACCACTTGGATATGGCTTTTGAGAAAGATCGAATGCATGCGGTGATATCCCCTGCTTATTGGCACGGTTGATCAAAACTTCGGTCAGCTGACGCATTTTCATTTCGTCTTCTGTTTCCAATTGAATTTTCATGTCCTTTTTATTGAGATCAATGACCACGGTAGAGTCTTTGAAATCAAATCGATTTGTAATTTCTTTTTTGGTCACATTAACTGCGTTATCGAGCAGTTGAGCATCCACTTTACTTAGAATATCAAATGATGGCATGGCAAACGATTTAAGCTATGAAATGGATTGGTAGTTTTTTTTCGAATTCATCCAAAGCCAAATTCCAAAAAGGATAAGTCCCACTGAAATCAATTCCGCCTGCGTAGGATGAAAACCGAGGATAGAATAGGTTGAATTTACTCTGATTTTTTCTATAAAAAAACGTTCAATCCCATTCAGAATTAAATAGAGTGAAAATAATTGTCCGGGTATCTTGATTTTTTTTCTCAAACTCCAAAGTACTGCAAATAGAAAGAGACAAACTATAATCTCATAGAGGGTTGTAGGAAAAACCGGAGGTGATAATTGAAAGCAATAGTCCCCTGAGCAACCGGGTATGGCAGATCCAGCTTCGTTGACGTTGTGTGGGTAGTTGTAGGCCCAAAACCAATTGGGAAGAAAAGAAACTCCTTTGAAGGCGGCATGGGGAATATTTTCCATCGTACCATATTCCGCAAGAAGTTGCTGTGTGAAATCTGGATGTTTTGCAACTTCTCGTAGGAAGTTTTCGGGTGCGGATGCGACCAATTTATTTTCGCTGTCAACCCGATAGGCGCTGTTGAAAATTCCCCAATCGCCATCACCTGAAACATGACATCCCATTCTACCGATGGCATATCCAATCATCAATGCCGGAGCTGCTGCATCAATCAAATACCGAATTCCAATTTTTTTGGATCGAGCAAAATTCAGAATAATCGCAGTCGCTACAATCAAACCACCGTAAAAGGTAAGTCCACTTGGCGATAATAAATTGCCGATTGGATCCTGTATAAACCGATCCCAATTTTCAAGGTTGTCGAAAATTTTAGCACCCAAAAAGCCTCCTAAAGCTGCGTAAACAGTGATATCACTAACGCGTTGATGAGGCCAAATAGATACTTTTCTTTCTTCAGGCTTAGCGAGTGATTGCTTTTTCTTTTCGTAATATTTTAGGAAAAGAAAAAGTCCACCTAAAAAGATTCCTCCAACCCAAGAACCTTGCGATGAAAAAACGTAGGCTTGAGGATTTATTTGTTCAGTGTTGGTAAAAATTCCAATAATCTTATATCCAACCAAAAATCCAATAAAAAAATTGAGAATCAATTCTGAAAGAGAAGCTTGTTTACCAACCGTTATTTTTTCTTCCATTGGTTTCAATAAACCTTCTTTCTCTTTTCGCTTCAACTCCAGGCTCAAAACATAAGCAGAAATGATAAAAGCTATAGCCACTAAAAAACCAAAGGAATTGACAAACCTGGTAAACGCAGGTGGGTCAATTCCCAAGGCATCTTGTAAGAAAAAATAAAGATTCGGATACATGAAATCAATTGCAGTACTCTTCGTAAGCTGCCATTAGGTTTTGGGCAATGAGTTGAGCAGGTCGACCTTCAATTTGATGGCGCTCAATCATGTGAACCAATTTACCGTCTTTGAATAAAGCTACTGCCGGTGATGATGGAGGATAAGGCAGAAGATACTCGCGCAAACGTTTAACAGCATCCACATCAAAACCTGCAAATGTTGTTGTCAAATGATCTGGTTTTTGTTTGGCATTATGGATAGACATTAAAACGCCGGGTCTCGCACTTCCTGCTGAACAACCACAAACGGAGTTCACCACAACCAAAGTTGTTCCCTTATCAGATACCATGGCGTCCACATCAGCTGGCGTAAGGAGTTCTTCAAATCCATTTTCCGTTAATTCCTCTTTCATGGGTATTACAATCTCTGCTGGATACATATTGTTAAGATTTTTTGCAAAGTTACACAATTGACCCTTTTGAATTAATTTAGCGTAAAACAAAATTAGCGTTGAAAGTCCTTTACTGCTTCCTTTTCCTATTTACTTTTCTTCACGCCAATTCCCAGGAAAGCCAAAAAGATACCATTCCTGTTCGCCAGGATACTATTCCAGTCGTTGTTCCCGTAGATGCTGATACTGTTTTACGCATCATCAACCTAAACCCCTATTTCACCATTCAGGTTGACTCTTCCTTGATTTATGACCTCCAAATCAATAAACCTGCTGAAAACTACTATTGGTACCTGAATAACTCCCCTGTTGGTGTCCGCATTGATCGTGCAACAGGATTGCTTTTCTTTAAAGCAGATAAATCCTATTTCAAAAGCGGTAAA
>JBEDAP010000133.1:0-6366 GCA_041177705.1 Bacteroidota bacterium | reverse complement strand
CACCGCGGTTGCGGGGACGAATACCTTTCCAACGATTTCTTCCGGCCTTACCCATGCTTTCCAAACTGTGATCTGAATTGGATAACACACCCACCGTTGCAAAGCAATTGATCAATACTTTTCTCAATTCACCAGAAGGCATTTTCAATACAGCGTATTTTTCTTCCTTGTTGGTCAATTGCGCAGACGCACCGGCACTGCGGGCAATCTTACCACCCTGACCAGGTTGCATTTCGATGTTGTGCACGTTGGTACCCAACGGCATATTTTTCATCATCAAAGAATTACCCACTTCAGGCGCAACCTCATTTCCACTCACCACTGTCATTCCAACTTCCAATCCCTGAGGAGCAAGAATGTATCTCTTTTCACCATCTGCATAATTCAACAGCGCGATGAAAGATGTTCTATTTGGATCGTATTCGATACTCACCACTTTAGCAGGAATCTCATGCTTGTTGCGTTTGAAATCGATAACACGGTACATTTTCTTGTTACCGCCACCGATGTAGCGCATAGCACGGCGTCCTTGTGCGTTGCGACCGCCTGTTTTCTTAACCGTTTCCAACAACGATTTCTCGGGAGTGGATGTGGTAACTTCTGCGTACGCATTTCCGATTCTCCAGCGAGTACCAGCGGTAATGGGTTTGTACTTCTTTAATGCCATGTGTTTATTTTTTTACCCGAAGGTTTTCTTAATTAAATGTTTGCGTATACGTCGATGGTTTCACCTTCACCCACGGTAACAAAAGCTTTTTTGTACGAAGGCTTTCTTCCGCTGATAACACCAGCTTTGGTAAAACGGCTTTTGCTTTTTGCAGGTGATACCGCTGTTCTAACGTCTTCAACGGTAACGCCGTAAAAGTCTTCAACCGCTTTTTTGATTTCCAACTTATTGGCCTGGCGTGCAACTTTGAAAGAATACACACGTCTTTTTTCAGAAAGCTGATTCGCCTTTTCAGAAAGGATGGGCTTCACCAGAACTTCAGCAAGTTTCATATCTCTTGTTTAAAATTGAATGATTGTGATTTATGCTTCAACACCCTCTTCCATCTCTGCAAACAACTTGGCTGCAGATTCGGTCAACACCAATACATCGGCATTCATAACATCGTAGGTATTGATGTCTGAAAGCACAGATGCGAGAACAGAAGGAATATTTCTTGCACTTACAAATACGTTTTCATTGAGCTCAGGCATTACATAAAGAGCCTTCTTGGCATTCACCTTGAGGTCTTTCAACATGCCGGCAAATACGCTGGTCTTGGGAGCTTCCAATTGAAGATCTTCCACAACCACCAATGCATTCTCCTTGTTCTTCAAGCTGAGAGCACTAATCTTTGCGAGATCCTTCACCTTGCGGTTCAATTTGATGTCGTATGCATGGGGCTTGGGACCGAAAATGGTACCACCACCTTTGTACAAAGGGTTACGGATGTTGCCCTTACGAGAACCACCGGTACCTTTTTGACGGTGCAACTTTCTGCTGGCACCCTTTACTTCAGCACGGGTTTTTACCTTGTGTGTACCTTGACGCTGCGCAGCCAAAAACTGCTTCACCGCCAAATAGATCACATGGGTATTGGGCTCCGCTCCAAAAATTTCTTCCGGCAAATCCACTGTTCTGCCCGTCTTGCTGCCTTTTATATTTAATACTTCTACTTGCATGATCAATGCGTTGAATTATTTCTGAATGTATACGATAGAACCATTGTGACCGGGAACAGATCCGCTGATCAAAATGTAATTCTTGTCTGGGAAAATTTTAACCACTTTCAATCCCTTCACCTTCACTCTATCACTACCCATGCGTCCCGCCATGCGCATTCCTTTGAATACACGAGAAGCATCGGAAGAGTTACCGATGGAACCGGGAGCACGCTGACGATCATGCTGACCGTGAGATTGCTCACCCACACCAGAGAAACCATGGCGCTTTACAACACCCTGGAAACCTTTACCCTTTGTAGTTCCTACTACGTCTACTTTTTCGCCTTCCGCGAAAATCTCGCACGTAATGGCATCACCTACATTCTTTTCAATGCTGTAATCCCTGAACTCTTTTACAAAACTTTTTGGAGTAGCTGAGGCCTTTGCAAAATGGCCTTTTTCAGATGCGTTGGCTTTCTTTTCGGTTTTCTCGCCGAAAGCCAGCTGGAGAGCGGTATATCCGTCACCGTCTTTTGTTTTCACTTGTGTTACAACACAAGGACCAGCCTCGATGACTGTGCAAGCAGTTTGCTTGCCGTCTGGACCGAAGATGCTGGTCATTCCGATTTTCTTACCAATAATACCTTTCATGGTTTAAATTTTATACCCTTTCTGGTTGAATGGACAGAGAGGAATAACCTCGCTTCAATCCCAGTTTGCCACCGACCTTTTCCTTTGTCCCTCAAGCGGGAGGAAGTACCGATGGTAAACAAACCTCGAAGGGCTTGTTCATATTTCAACTCTCATTTCGAGAGAAAAAATTGTTTTCAGCGCTCCTACTTATCATGCCAACGGCAATCAATTGGGAGATGAATGATAAAGAACTATGCACCGAAGTGCGATTCAATGCCGTCAGGCCTTGATTTCAACATCTACACCACTAGGAAGATCCAACTTACTCAGTGCATCTACCGTGCGAGAAGATGAAGTATATATGTCAAGCAAACGCTTATGCGTACACAATTGGAACTGCTCACGAGCCTTCTTGTTCACGTGGGGGGATTTCAACACAGTGAAAATGCGCTTTTGCGTAGGCAAAGGAATAGGACCGGTGATAACGGCTCCTGTGCTGCGCACGGTTTTCACAATCTTCTCCGCAGATTTGTCAACGAGGTTATGATCGTATGACTGCAATTTTATCCTGATTCGCTGTGACATATGGTTCTAACCCATTTTTTAATGGGGATGCAAAGGTAAGAATTAGTTCAATACACCCAAAAGAAAAGATGGAAAATTTATGGGTCAAACACAGAGGAGGAGTTAATGAAAAAGTCCCGACCGGAGTCGGGACTTAACTTGTTTATTTTCAGTTGATTAGACCGATTAGTTTCCTTTTCCTTTCACACGCGCGATCACTTCCTCGGCGATGTTGTTTGGAGCGGGATTGTAATGCGAAAATTCCATGGTAGAAGATGCCCTTCCGGATGAAAGTGAACGCAACTGCGTTACATATCCGAACATTTCACTCAATGGAACCTTGGCTTTGATCACCTGTGCACCTGCTCTGCTGTCCATTCCTTCCAACATTCCTCTTCTTCTGTTGAGGTCACCGGTAACATCACCCATGTACTGCTCTGGAGTGATAACTTCCACCTTCATGATGGGCTCCAACAATACAGGCTTTGCTTTGCGTGCTGCTTCACGGAAACCAGACTTTGCACACAATTCGAAAGACATAGAGTCAGAGTCTACTTGGTGGAAACTTCCATCAAATACGCGAATCTTCATGTGCTCAACAGGATAGTTAGCCAATACACCGGTTGACATCGACTGTTCAAATCCTTTCTGAATAGCAGGAACGAATTCTCTTGGAATAGATCCACCGAAAATATCATTTACAAACTGCATACGCTTGCCAGGATTCTCAGTGAGCCACTCTTGATCTGCAGGTCCCATTTCAAAAATGATATCGGCAAACTTACCTCTACCACCCGTTTGCTTCTTCAGCGTTTCTCTGTGTTCAACAGTTGCTTGGAAAGCTTCTTTGTATGCTACCTGTGGCGCACCTTGATTCACTTCTACTTTAAATTCTCTGCGCATCCTGTCCACAATAATTTCCAAGTGCAACTCACCCATTCCACTGAGGATGGTTTGACCAGTTTCCTCATCCGTTCTTACACGCAGCGTTGGATCTTCCTCAACCAATTTGGCAATGGCCATACCCATCTTGTCAACGTCAGCTTGCGCTTTGGGTTCTACCGCAACAGAAATTACAGGCTCAGGAATGAACATGTTTTCCAATACGATCGGATGATCTTCATCGCAAAGTGTATCACCGGTTTTGATCTCCTTGAATCCTACGGCAGCACCGATATCACCAGCTTCGATGAAATCAATCGGGTTTTGCTTATTCGCAAACATCTTCATGATACGGCTGATACGCTCTTTCTTACCACTGCGTACATTCAATACGTATGAACCAGCATCCAAGTGACCGGAGTATACACGGAAGAAAGCCAAGCGACCTACAAACGGATCGGTCATGATCTTGAATGCCAATGCCGCAAAAGGTTCGGAAGCCTCTGGCTTGCGAATGGTGGTTTCACCTGTATCCGGATTTGTTCCTTCAACCGCGTCGATATCTACAGGAGAAGGGAGGTAGCGACAAACAGCATCCAGTGCAGTTTGTACACCTTTATTCTTGAATGAAGAACCGCACATCATGGGTACGATACTGAGATCGATACAAGCTTTGCGGATGGCTTCGTGAACCTCATCTTCTGAAATAGAATTAGGGTCTTCGAAGAATTTCTCCATCAATTTATCATCGTATTCAGCTACAGCTTCAATCAAGTTTTGTCTCCACTCGTTGGCTTCTTCTACCATATCAGCAGGAACAGGAATTTCGTCGAATGTCATTCCCTCTGTTTCCATGTGCCAGATGATGCCTTTCATTTTGATCAAGTCAACCACTCCTTTGAAGTTGTCTTCAGCACCGATAGGAAGCTGAAGAGGAACTGCTTTTGCACCAAGCATTTCTTTCACCTGACGAACAACCATGAGGAAGTCGGCACCACTGCGGTCCATCTTATTTACAAAACCGATACGTGGAACCTTGTAACGGTTGGCTTGACGCCAAACAGTTTCAGATTGAGGCTCAACACCGTCAACGGCAGAGAACAATGCAATCAAACCATCCAATACCCTCATCGAACGTTCTACTTCTACGGTGAAGTCCACGTGACCCGGAGTATCAATGATGTTGAAATAATATTTCTTGGTATCGGCAGTTGCCTTTCCCAATACTGTTGGGAAGTTCCACTGGCAGCTTACGGCTGCTGAGGTAATGGTAATACCTCTTTCTTTCTCCTGCTCCATCCAGTCGGTTGTTGCGGCACCATCGTGCACTTCACCAATCTTGTGGATCATTCCCGTATAGCGGAGGATACGCTCTGTAGTTGTGGTTTTACCAGCATCGATGTGAGCAGCAATACCAAAATTGCGTTGAAATTTCAAGTCTGCCATGACTGTTCGAGTTGTTTAAATTTTTAAGTTGAAAAACCGAAGCCTGCCTGCAGGCAGGCTCACATTCGGATTCAGGCCCGGTTTTGCGGGTGCAAAGTTAGGAAACCCCTTGCAGAAACCGAAATAAAAAAGGGTTGTTTGTTAACAACCCTTTTCGCTTGAACAATTTATTTTTTTACACCCTGAAATGCGCAAAAGCTTTGTTGGCTTCAGCCATACGGTGTGTATCTTCTTTCTTCTTGAATGCACCACCTTCGCCCTTGCTTGCAGCAACGATTTCATTCGCCAATTTATCGGCCATGCTGCGACCGTTTCTCTCGCGAGAATAACGAACCATCCACTTGATGCTCAAAGATATCTTACGATCGGGACGCACCTCAGAAGGAATCTGAAATGTTGCACCACCAATTCTGCGGCTTCTTACTTCCACTGCAGGAGAAACATTGGCCAATGCTTTTTTCCAAACCTCGTACCCGTCTTCGCTGGTCATTTTAGCAACCTTGTCCAATGCATCGTAAAAAATAATAAGCGATGCTCCTTTCTTTCCCTGCCACATGATGTTATTCACGAAACGGGTCACCAACGTATCATTGAACTTGGGATCCGGTGCAAGGGGTAATTTTTTGGCTCTTGTTTTCCTCATCTATACTGATTTCAAAATGTTGAATTATTTCTTGGCCTTTTCACGCTTGGTACCGTACTTGGAACGGCTTTTCTTGCGGTCTTTTACACCAGCAGTATCCAAGCTTCCTCTCACGATATGATAACGTACACCTGGCAAGTCCTTCACACGACCACCACGAATCAATACGATCGAGTGCTCTTGTAAATTGTGACCTTCACCTGGGATGTAGGCAATAACCTCTACTTTATTGGTCAAACGCACCTTCGCAACTTTCCTCAAAGCTGAATTCGGCTTCTTGGGAGTGGTTGTGTAAACACGTGTGCAAACACCGCGGCGCTGGGGACAAGCATCCAAAGCTCTTGATTTGCTCTTGGCTTTGATGATTTCCCTTCCTTTTCTAACAAGTTGTTGAATTGTAGGCATTCTACCCTTTTTTTAACGGGACGGCAAAGTTAGGGGTTAATTTTCAAAAACCAAAAAGCACATCCTCAAAATTTTGAATCCAATTTTACCCCGAAACCCGCATCATCCAACCGTATGTATCGGCTATTGCACCGTCTTTGATG
>JBEDAP010000132.1:0-3124 GCA_041177705.1 Bacteroidota bacterium | reverse complement strand
CCACAAAACCAATTGAACATCGAGATTGCCGAAGAAATTGCGGAAGGTCAATATGCCAACTTAGCCATCATCACGCACAGCCATGCAGAATTTGTGGTTGACTTTGTAGCTGTCATGCCCGGAACACCCAAGAGCAAAGTAAAATCTAGAATTGTATTAACTCCACAGCATGCCAAGCGATTGCTGAATGCTTTGGCGGATAACATTCAAAAATTTGAAGACGCACACGGGCAGATTCGCGATTTTGAGGAGGTACAAATTCCTTTTCAATTTGGAGGTCCTGCTGCGCAGGCCTAATTGCGTAACTGCTTTAGAAAATTAGAATCAATTGATGGATTCTACGGGAATGGTCTTGTTGATTTTAGAAATCAATCCCTGCAATACTTTACCCGGACCCACTTCTGTAAATGTAGTTGCACCATCGTGGACCATGGATTCAATGGTTTGAGTCCATCTAACCGGACCGGTTAGCTGATCAATCAAGTTCTGTTTTATTTTTTCTGGCTCGATGACTGCTTTGGCAACTACGTTTTGGTATATAGGGCAAACAGGACGATGGAAAGGAGTTGCAGAAATTGCTTGTGCCAATTCTTCACGTGCAGGTTCCATGAGGGGTGAATGAAAGGCTCCACCAACGGGAAGCTTGAGTGCACGTTTTGCACCAGCTGCTTTCATGCGTTCGCAAGCGATATCTATTCCGGCATTGGATCCGCTGATCACCAATTGACCGGGGCAGTTGTAATTAGCTGGAACAACAATTTCGCCTGTTTCTTCGGTAATTTCTTTGCAAATTTTTTCAGCCAGATCATCGGCCAATGCCAATACTGCGGCCATAGCAGATGGGTTGGATTCGCAAGCTTTTTGCATGGCACCCGCACGGATGCTCACCAATTTGAGTCCCTCTTCAAAAGGCAACGTACCATTCACCACCAAGGCGGAGAATTCACCCAGTGAATGACCGGCCACCATATGAGGGGTAGCATTTTCAATCATTTTATAGGCGATGACAGAATGAAGGAAAATAGCAGGCTGGGTAACCTTGGTTTGTTTAAGATCTTCCTCAGACCCATTAAACATAATATCGGAAATGCGGAACCCTAAAATTTCGTTGGCTTGTTCAAAAAATCGTCTGGCGAATGCGTTGCCATCGTAATGATTCTTACCCATCCCTGGAAACTGCGAGCCCTGACCTGGAAAAACGTACGCCTGAATCATAGAAGTACTTGAGCTGCAAAATTACTAAAAAAGGGTCAGTTAACCCAATGAAAAACATGGGTTTATACCCTTTTTTCCTCCCTAATTTTAGGAGGTTTCAACCCATAATTAGCTGAAAAACAAGGGCCCCGGCTTCGCCGGGGCCCTTCACAAACCAAATAAAATAGAGTATCAATGCAATTTGGATCCGATTAAACGAATGAACTCGCTTCTCGACTCATTTCGTTCAAATTCACCCCAAAAAGCAGAAGTGGTAGTAACCGAATTTTGTTTTTGGACCCCCCGCATCATCATGCAGAGGTGTGATGCTTCAATTACCACGGCAACACCCAACGGATTCAACGTTTCCTTGATGGCATTTAGGATCTGGGAAGTCAATCGCTCTTGCACCTGCAACCTTCTGCTATAAGTATCTACCACCCTGGCAATTTTACTCAATCCCGTAATCCAACCATTAGGGATATAGGCCACATGGGCTTTACCGAAAAACGGCAACATGTGATGCTCACACAAGCTGTACAATTCAATGTCCTTCACAATAATCATCTCGCTAACCTCTTCGTGAAACTTAGCAGAATTCAAAATCGCTTTGGGATCAATCTGATATCCTTGTGTTAAGTATTGCATGGCTTTGGCCACACGTTCTGGTGTTTTTAAAAGCCCTTCTCTCTTGGAATCTTCCCCCAACAACTCAATGGACTCACGGTAATTCTCAATGAGACCTGAAGTAATCTTGTCTTCGAACTGTTCAACTTTGATATATGCCATGATGCTTATTTGATGATTTAGATAACCGGGTATTCCACAAAATTTCTAGGTGTTTCATATAAACGAACCTGAAGATCCAATTGTTCGTTGATCTGAGGTCTTAAAAGATTGTATATCACTACAGCAATATTTTCTGCAGTGGGATTCATCTCTTTAAATTCTGCAACATCTTCATTGAGGTTTTTATGATCAAAGCGATTCAGAACCTCATCCTGTATAATATCCGACAGGACTTTCATATCCATCACATACCCCGTTCCAGGATCTATCTCTCCCGTTACTTTTACAATCAACTCGTAATTGTGTCCGTGGTAATGAGGAAGATTGCACTTGCCGAAAACTTCCTGATTCTTTTGGGCATCCCAAGCCGGATTGTGCAGTCGATGTGCGGCATTGAAATGCTCCTCCCTAAAAACAGATACCCTTGTCCCCATCGTATAGATAAACAACAAGGATAAAAAAATGTTCAAGAAAATCCTAATTATTCCCCGAAATATTCAACAAAGATGCGGGGCGTTTCTACCAGCTTCACGCAGTGAAGCTTGACCTCTTGGGGTAAGCGGGGTTCCAGTTGTTTCCAGATCTCATACACCAAGTTCTCAATGGAGCACATTTTGCCCACCATAAAGGGCACATCCAAATTCAAATTTTTGTGGTCCAACACATCTACCACATGCGTTTTGATCAGTTGGCTAAGCCACTTGGCATCAATCACAAAACCCGTTTCAGGATTGGGCTCCCCTTTAACAGTCACAAACAATTCAAAATTGTGACCATGCCAGTTTTCATTGGCGCATTTCCCAAAAACCTCGTCGTTCTTTTCTTTGGTCCATGCAGGATTATACAGCTTATGGGCTGCATTGAAATGCTCTCTTCGTGTTAAATGAAATACAGGCATATGTTCGGGGATGCAAAGGTAAGGTGCGACCATGAAACTTTCCCTCAATCCAAAACGAAAGCTTTTGATTTCAACTGAAAAATAGAACTTCGCTTCATGAAAATCTGGATTACCACGGCATCGGCAACAGAAATGGACATCATCAAGCCATTGTTGTTGCCTCATTTGCCGGCTGATTCAATTTTCACCGTGGGTGGAGTTGGTTTGGTAGCAACCGCCATACATTCCGCCAAAACAATCTCT
>JBEDAP010000131.1:0-8721 GCA_041177705.1 Bacteroidota bacterium | reverse complement strand
CTTTAAGAGGTTTCCCGCTGAGTCCACCTGCACCAATTGCATCCGCTTGTTTTTTTGACGCAAGAGAAAGTTGATCTCGGGAGATGGTGGTATTGCTTGAGACGATACCGTCGAGCTTAATTTCTTTTGACAATGATGCAATATCATCCAGTTGTTCAAAAGTGAGATCGGGCGCTATTTTGAGTAAAATGGGTTTGGGGTTATTGCGTTTGGAATTGTTTTGTTGCAGCGTTGTAAGGATTTTGGCAAGAGAGTCTTTGTCTTGCAACGCACGCAAACCGGGGGTATTGGGCGAGCTTACATTGACAACAAAATAATCTACTACATCAAACAATTCGTTGAAGCATATTTCATAATCTTTCCATGCATCTTCGTTCGGAGTATTTTTATTCTTCCCGATATTCCCCCCAATAATCATCCTCCCACGTCCCTCGTCCCTTGTCCCTCGTCCCTTTATTTTCCACTTCTCCAACCTTTCCCTAATCGCCTTCACTCCTTCATTATTAAAACCCATTCGGTTGATGAGAGCTTGATCTGCAGGTAGTCGGAATAATCTGGGTTTATCATTGCCTTGCTGGGGTAGCGGAGTTACGGTTCCGATTTCTACGAAACCGAATCCTAGAATTTCAAGTTCTTTCAAGTAACAAGCATTTTTATCAAAGCCTGCACCCAATCCAACCGGGTTTTTGAAGGGTAGTCCGAATACCGACCTTTCCAGTCCAATATTTTTTGGCTGGTAGAGGTAGCGAAGAATGCTATCAACTCCAGGAACAGAGCAAGCTGTTTTCAGGAGGTTCATGGAAAAGTAGTGTGCCTTTTCCGCATCCAGTAAGAAAAGAGTTTTTCTAATCAATTGATACATGGCAAGCGAAGGTAAAACAGATCAAGTCTATTTCCTTAATCAGTAGACGATTCATCAGTTAACTTGTCTTAATTTTATTAAAATATTAAACCATGCAAGAAGCTTTTATTGTTGCCGGATACCGAACTGCTGTTGCCAAAGCCAAGCGTGGTGGATTTCGATTTACGCGTCCCGATGATTTGGCCATCCGTGTAATTAACGAATTGGTGAAATCGATACCGCAGCTGGATCCTGCTCGAATCGAAGATGTTATTGTAGGCAATGCAGTACCAGAAGCCGAACAAGGACTGCAGGTAGGAAGAATCATTGCTGCCCGTGCATTGGGTCATCAAACCCCGGGCATCACAATCAATCGATACTGCGCATCCGGATTGGAAACGATCGCTATGGCAACTGCAAAAATTCGATCTGGTATGGCAGATTGCATCATCGCAGGTGGTGTTGAAAGCATGTCGATGGTGCCAGCGGCAGGATGGAAAACTTCCCCTTCTTATGAAATCGCAACAACAGAGCCTGATTATTATTTGAATATGGGTTTGACGGCCGAAGCGGTTGCCAAGGATTTCAATATCAGCAGAGAGTCGCAAGACGAATTTGCATTGGCTTCGCATCAAAAAGCATTGAATGCTATTCAGGAGGGATATTTCAAAGAAGGTATTTTACCAATTGAAGTTGAAGAAGTATTTGTGGATGAAAAAGGCAAGAGACAAAAGCGAAATTTCACAGTTGATACAGATGAAGGGGTAAGAGCTGATACCAGCCTTGAAAGCTTGTCTAAGCTCAAACCTGCATTTGCAGCTCAAGGCACAGTTACAGCTGGCAATGCATCACAAACCAGCGATGGAGCTGCATTTGTTGTGGTGATGAGCGAGAAAATGGTCAACGAACTTGGGCTTAAACCTTGGGGAAGATTGATTCATAGTGCTGTGGCAGGAGTTGATCCACGTATCATGGGGATTGGTCCTGTTGAAGCCATCCCCAAAGCGTTGAAGCATACAGGAATGAATATCCAGGATATTGATTTGATCGAACTCAATGAAGCCTTTGCTTCTCAATCCCTTGCTGTCATTAGCCAGTTGAACTTAGATGCTACTAAAATAAATATCAACGGGGGTGCTATAGCGTTAGGCCATCCTTTGGGTTGCACAGGAGCCAAATTGAGTATCCAATTGTTGCACGATTTAAAGCGGTTGAATAAAAAATACGGAATGGTCTCCGCCTGCGTGGGTGGAGGTCAGGGGATTGCCGGTATTTTCGAGCGATTCTAAAATTTGCAACAATATTGCAAATTTTAATTTTTTCCCTATTTTTGACTCTATCATTTTTTCATGAGGGGTCTATTGATTTTTGCAGTCCTGGTTATTTTCTCCCATTTTTCAATCCAAGCCCAATGCGTATTGAGCGTGAAGGGTACGGTTACCGATGCGGATACGCGTTTGGTATTGGACAAAGCAACGGTCCATATCGTTGAATTGAAGAGAACGGTTGTTACCAATGAAAAAGGTGAATACCTGGTAAGCGGACTCTGTCCGGGTGATTACACGCTTCGCATCAGTCATGCGGGTTGTCAAACTCAAGAATTTCATTTCCATCTTAAAGAAGATTTGATCAAGTCTATTGAGTTGCCCCATCAGGAAAATACGTTGAAGGAAGTGGTGGTAGTTGGCTCTGCTTCTATTCAACGTGAAGGAATGTCGGGGGAGGTTCGAGGTAAAGAATTGGAATTGACAAGGGGAATGAGTTTAGGCGAGTCGCTTCAGAGAATCAATGGTGTTAGCGTTTTGCAAACCGGTAATAACATTTACAAACCCGTCATTCAAGGCCTGCATAGCAGTCGCGTTTTAATCCTCAACAACGGCATTCGACAAGAGGGACAGCAATGGGGAAGTGAACATGCACCTGAGATTGATCCATTCATTGCAAACCGACTCACCGTCATCAAAGGGGCAGCTTCGGTACGTTATGGAGGAGATGCGATAGGAGGGATCGTGCTGGTAGAACCACGCTTACTTCGTTATCAAAAGAAAATCTCGGGTGAAATCAATCTTTCTGCATTCAGCAACAACCGTCAAGGCGTTGCATCTGCTATGGTTGAAGGTTCCTTTGGGAAAAAAGAAAATAATGCATGGCGACTCCAGGCAACCTACAAACGAGGTGGCAACGCGCGCACACCAGAATATTGGTTGAAAAATTCAGGAGTGGAAGAGATGAATATGTCTGCAACCACGGGATGGAGAAAAGAAAATAAGGGGATCGAATTTTTCTACAGTGTATTTAATACGCGCATTGGTATTTTCACTGGATCACATATTGGAAATCTCACGGATTTAGAAAATATCATACAAGCCAAGCAGCCCCCTTCTTATATCCGAGATGCACCTTTTAGTTATCAATTGGATCGTCCGTATCAGGGCGTTCAACACCATCTGGTAAAGGTTAAAGCATTTTCTGAGCAGATTGGGAAAAGCAGAATGAGCCTCACTTATTCAGCTCAATACAATCAAAGAAGAGAATATGATATTACACGATCCGAAACTGCACTACCACAATTGGAAATGAATTTGGTAACTAATATGGCTGATTTGGTTTGGGAACATTTTTCCGAAAAACCATGGAAAGGATCAGTGGGAGTGAATGTGATGCATCAAAATAATTTCATCAACTATCGGTATTTCATTCCCAATTATCAAGCTTTGGATGCAGGGCTATGGGCTGCAGAACGCTATCAATTTAAAAACTGGCAGTTTGAAATGGGAATTCGGTACGATCATCGAAGTAGGTTTTCCATTTCGGACAACGACAAAGAGCCTTTTAATCTGTTGATGGGTAATGTGATTTCTCCCGGCGATGCATATGGGTCTCGAACTTTCCAGGGGTTGTCCGGAACAGCTTTGTTGGCATACCGATTCAGTGATCAGCTTCGTGCTTCCATTACAGCATCTTCTGCCTGGCGATCACCCCAAATGAACGAATTATTCAGCAACGGCTTGCATCACGGGGCAGCAAGAATCGAAAAAGGAATACCGGGTTTAAATCCTGAGCGTGCTTACAATATTTTATCTGCAATCGTGTTCAGCAATTCCAAATGGGATCTGGATTTGGGTATCTATCACAAAGAGATCAATAATTTTATTTATCTCAAACCAACGTATCCTGCTCTGTTAACCATCCGAGGAGCATTTCCTTCATTTGTATTTGATCAAACCAATGCCTCATTGAATGGCGCGGATTTAACAGTGGGATATAAATTCAACAACCATTTGAAGTCTACTGTAAAATCTTCCTGGTTGAGAGCGTATGATCGAACTCAAAAAACATGGTTGATTCAAATGCCTTCAGATCGATATCAGGCGGATCTCAGTTATACATTTATTGATGGTAAAAAACTAAAGCAGTCGTTTTTATCCTTATCCATTCAGCATGTAACCGAGCAAAAGCGAGTTCCTCCAACGGGGAATATTGAAATCAAGCAGGCCAATGGAACAGTGATTATGGCTTCTGATTATTTACCCCCTCCTCCAGCATATACACTCACGCATTTGGAAATGGGCACTACTCTTGAAATCCAAAAACGCAGTGTTTCCATAAACCTATCTATTCAAAATTTATTGGATATTGCTTATCGGGATTATATGAATGCATTTCGGTATTTCAGTTTAGATCGCGGAAGAAACATTTCATTAAAACTAAAATTGCCAATTTAAATTTAAATCAAGTCAATATGAAAAATTCAATGTTAGTAAGCCTTTTCGCATTCGTATTGGTAGGTGTACTCTCTTGCAAAAAAAACACAACTGCAGATCCCAATGAAGAAGAATTGATAACAACGGTTCGTGTTAAGTTAACTGACAAATCCGGTGGAGCAACCACCATTTTTGAATTCAAAGATCCCGATGGAGAAGGTGGAGCTGCACCTACAAAATTTGATGAGATTTTACTCACCAAAGGAAAGGTATACGATTGCACCTTGGAGGTATTGAATGAAAGCGTGAGTCCCGCTGATAACATTACTACAGAAATCATTGCCGAAGCCAACGATCACCAGTTTTATTATACAGCTACCGATGGGTTGGTTGCGGTTAGTAATCTTAACAATGATTCGAAGGGTCTTCCGTTGGGAGTTACTTCAACCTGGACTGCAGCCAATCTCACAGGTTCTGGAACTATCAATATTACCTTGAAGCACAAGCCAGGTGTAAAAGCAGCTGGCGATGCTGTTTCAGTGGGAGAAACGGATATTTCTCTGGACTTCAAATTGAAGATTCAGTAACCGTGATCTAGACTCTTTCCAATTTCTTGCGTTCGCCAATTTGTTGGCGCCACATAGCATAATAGAGTCCTTTCTCATCCAATAATTCTTGATGAGTTCCGGTTTCGATTACATTGCCTTTTTCAAGCACGTAGATTCTATCTGCATGCATGATGGTGGAAAGTCGATGTGCAATTAAGAGTGTAATCTGTTCTTTACGCGAAGAAATATCGCGGATGGTTTCCGTGATTTCTTCTTCTGTTATGGAGTCCAAAGCAGATGTTGCTTCATCAAACAACAGCAGCTTTGGATTTCTTAACAGTGCACGAGCAATTGACAATCGTTGTTTTTCTCCTCCGGAAAGTTTCAAGCCACCTTCGCCAATCACTGTTTCCAATCCTTTATCTGCGCGATTCAGCAACGATTGACAAGAAGATTTTTCCAATGCAGTTTGAAGATCTGCATCTGACGCATTTGGACTGACAAAAAGTAAATTCTCTTTGATGGTTCCGGAGAATAGTTGTGTATCCTGAGTTACAAATCCAATTTGTTTGCGTAAGTCTTCAAAATCAATTTCGTTTTCATCCAAGCCGTTGTATAGAATTTTTCCTCCTTGCGGACGATACAGTCCAACCAATAATTTCATCAAGGTTGTTTTACCGGATCCGGAGGGCCCTACAAAAGCTACGGTTTCACCTTTGTTTACAGCAAAGCTGATATTTTCAATGGCTTTTTGTTGGGCAGTGATGTGCTGGAAACTAACTTCCTGAAACTCCAGTTGTTGGATATCGCCCAAGTGCTTGGGGTTTTCAGGCGCTTTTTCCGGTTGCTTTTGCATCAGCGTATGGTAGTTCTGAATAGATGCTTCTGCTTCCCGATAGGATAAAATAATGTTACCGATTTCTTGAAGGGGGCCGAAAATAAAGAATGAGAAGAACTGCATGGTTACCATTTCATGAGGTTGCATTTTATCTCTAAAAACCAGCCACATGAGCAGGAATAAAATGATTTGTCGCAACGTATTTACCAACGTGCCTTGTAAAAAGCTGATGCTTCGAATGCGCTTCACTTTGGTGAGTTCAAGTCCCAATATTTTATAGGTGTCGGCATTCAGTCGCTTTACTTCTTGCTGTGTTAACCCCAAGCTTTTTACCAACTCTATATTGCGAAGACTTTCGGTTGTAGTTCCTGCAAGAGATGTGGTGCTGCTGACAATTCTTTTTTGAATCAGCTTCACTTTTTTACTAAGTGCATTGGTGCCCCAGGAAAGTAAGGATACGCCTATGATGTATGCAATTGGGACCGACCAGTGTACGTATACAGATGCGTAGATGAAAACAAATGAGATGCCAACAACAATGGCAAAAAGTGCGTTCACGAAATAGTTGATGAACTTTTCGGTATCGGTTCTTACTTTGGTTAATATGCTCAATGTTTCTCCGCTACGCTGATCCTCAAATTCCTGGTAGGGTAGTTTCATGGCATGTTGCAAACCATCGGTAAATATTTTAGCACCAAATTTTTGAATGACCACATTGGCGAAATAGTCCTGGAGATTTTTTGCAATTCGGCTCACCATGGCAGTTCCCATGGACATAAGCAACAGAAGGAGAGTTGCAGAAAAAAACTCATTCCAACCAAAGGGGTTGCCGTTCTCTTGACGGTTATTTACATCCTGAGAAAGTTTGATGATTCTTCCGAAAATGATCGGATCTATGAGAGAGAAAACGGTATTGACGGTGGCCAACAACATGGTCAGTGCCACCAACCATTTGTAAGGCTTTAAATACGTAAAAAGCAATTTCATGGTGCAAATTACTTCATACCAATGTTTAAACGCCGAAAAACCGGCTAAACTTTCTTAAATGTCCATTTTAGCATTTCTTTCCAGGTGATTTTTTTACCGTACAACAAGATGCCGGTTCGGTAAATTTTACCTGCAAACCAAGTGGTTAGTATAAACCCACTAATTAAACTTAGCATGGAAAGACCCAATTGCCAATAAGGTACCGCACTCGGCACTCCAAATGGAATTCTGCCCATCATAATGATGGGGGAAGTGAAAGGAATGATGCTGGTCCATACAGCCATGTCACTCCCTGGATTGCTAAGTACAGATTGCAAGATGACGAATGAAAAAATAATAGGCATGGTTATCGGAAGCATGAGCTGTTGAGCTTCTTGTGGATCTTCGTTGATTACGCTACCAATGGCTGCAAATAAGGATGCATAAAACAAATAGCCTCCAAGGAAATAAAAAACAAAACAGCTTATAATGAGCATCCAGTTTCCGCCTTCCATGATGGTGGCTTTGGTTTCTAGTATTTTCAGTGCAGCTGGATTGGTGCTTGCTGCCATCATAGAAGGATTGCCTTGTTGCATGTTTTGAAATTCACGATAGGTTTCTGCTGGAATAAAAGCCGACAGAGAACTTGATATCAATAAAATAAATCCAATCCAAAGTAGAAGTTGTGTTAAGCCCACACCTGCAATTCCAATTATTTTTCCCAGCATCAACTCAAAAGGCTTGCACGAGGATACGATGACTTCAGCGATGCGATTGACTTTTTCTTCGGCAACTCCACGCATCACCATGGTTCCAAAAACAAACATGGTGAAATAAATTAAAATGCCACTTCCAAAACCAATACCATAAGCCAATCCCGTATTGGCTTCTTTGATTTGTCCCTGCTCATCTGCAATCAAATTTTTTAATGTTACACCAGAGTCTGATTTTTCGGCTATAGAATCTAAGGTTGATTTTTCAATGCCATTGTCGAGTAGCAACTTCTTTTCCAGCGCCTTATTCAGTTGTCGTTCTACATAGCGGGTTGCTTCAAAGCCTACTTGTTCTGAAGCATGCAATTCGGCTTCAATCTTTCCATCTATATATTTTACTATTAAAATACCGTCTGTTTTTTTTGTTGGAGTAGATGTATCTGAAAATTCGAATACCACATTTCCGGAATCGCTTTTCAGTGATGATTTTAGAAAGCCGGGGTCTTCTACTACCGAAATGGAAATTTCTTTTTTTGATGTAGCTGCGAAATACACAGATCCTACAATAAACGCAAAGAAGAGGATGGGCATTAAGAAAGTCATGAGTATGAATCTCTTGTTGCTAACCCGTGTGATATATTCCCTTTTTATAATTAATGCTACTTTGTTCATGGATCTGATTTTCAATGTTGAAATTGACGTGCTTCGGGTGTGCCTTGTACCAATTGAATGAAGATGTCGTTTAATGAAGGAAGAATTTCTTTAAAGGAATGAATCGTCAAACCCTTGTGCATAAAGAATTGTAACACATCGTTGGTATTGAACCCGTCGTTTATTTTTACGCAAATGGTGTTATGCTGAATATTCACCACATTGAACAGGTGTATGGCAGTGTGTTCTGCTAATATGTTTTGCTCAAATCCAATTTCATATTTGTTTTCTTTGAAATCTTGTTTTACTTGGTGAACGGTGTTGTCAACTATTTTTTTCCCTTTATTCACCAAGATGATGTGATCGCAAATTTCTTCGACCTGTTCCATTCGGTGTGTGCTAAATATAATGGTAGCTCCTTCTTTGGCCAATCTGAAAATTTCATCTTTGATGAGGTTTG
>JBEDAP010000130.1:0-6148 GCA_041177705.1 Bacteroidota bacterium | reverse complement strand
CATTGCT
Organism: Bacteroidota bacterium; assembly: GCA_041177705.1. GTDB lineage: Bacteria > Bacteroidota > Bacteroidia > Chitinophagales > Chitinophagaceae > Pollutibacter. The sequence goes on along the minus strand of JBEDAP010000130.1, from coordinate 6,141 downwards.
TTTCCAAGCTTGTGTCTTCAGCAGCATGTGAAGCGACAACCTCTATTTTTTTCAATTGCACATGCGCATCCCACATTCTTCTCAACCCACGTTCAGCAGCTTGCAATGCATCATTACTAAAATCCAACGTACTTCTGTAATGCGTTTGCAGAATAAAAAAGCGCACCGTCATTGGAGAATACCCCTGCGTTAAAATCTCATGTGAGCCAGAGAACAATTCACTCAACTTGATCACGTTGTTGTAGCTCTTGCCCATCTTGCGACCATTGATCGTAATCATGTTGTTATGCAACCAATAGCGGGCTGGAATTTTATGATTGCAAACCGCACTTTGCGCAATCTCACATTCGTGATGCGGAAACTGCAAATCCATTCCACCTCCATGTATGTCAAACTCCTCACCCAAATACTTCGTGCTCATGGCAGAGCATTCTATATGCCATCCTGGAAATCCGATGCCCCAGGGACTCTGCCAACGCATGATGTGCTCAGGTGCTGCATTCTTCCACAACGCAAAATCCTGTTTGTTTCTTTTCTCATCCTGCGATTCCAATTCGCGTGTAGTTTCCAATTGCTCCTCTAAAACTCTTCCGCTGAGAATACCATACTGCATTCCCTTGGCTCCAAAATCACGGTGGTATTTCTCTACATCAAAATAAACAGATCCATTCACTACATAGGCATACCCATCTGCAATGATTCGCTCTATCATTACAATTTGCTCTACAATATGCCCCGTTGCCGTTGGCTCAATACTCGGCTCTTGATTGTTAAATTCCCGCATGGCCCAATGAAATAAATTGGTGTATTTCTGCACCAACTCCATAGGCTCTAATTTTTCCAATGCAGCTTTCTTGGAAATTTTGTCTTCACTCTCCCGCCCCTCCTCTTCAAAGTGGCCGGCATCGGTAATATTGCGAACATAACGAACCTGATACCCCAAATGCTTGAAGTAACGAAAAACAATATCAAAGGTGATAAAGGGACGAGCATGGCCTAAGTGACTTTCACCACTCACTGTTGGTCCACATACATACATACCCACTTTACCGGGAAGTATGGATGCAAACGTTTCTTTTTTTCTAGTCAGTGAATTATACAGTTGCAGTGAAGACATAGTCCTGATTATGACTGCAAAGATAGACAATGACTGTCTATTTTATTTGGATATCCGCCACCAGATAGGCATGATCGGAAAGTCGCTCTTCACCCCGCTTGAACCAGGTGGTTTCCATACGTGGATCATGAAAGATATAATCGATTCGAAGCGTTGGAATTTTTTGCAACAAAAAAGAAAATGAACTGGTAAAAGTTGCTCCCAATCCGACTCCCTTCTCGAGAAAGGAGTCGCTATACTCATCGCGAATCGTAGAATAGGCATACGATCCAGGAACATCATTGAGATCTCCACAAACAATGCTGGGGTAGGGAGATTGGTTTATTTTCTCTGCCAAGAAATCAGCCTGAATCCCGTGCCAATAAAATGTATTGCGCATTTTTTTCAACAACTGCTTCGATTCCCAGGCACTTCTAGATTCTGTGCGAACATCGTCAATGGTTTTGTACTCCTTGGTGCCAAATCCAAATGAACGCAAATGAATAGAATATATACGCACGGTATCCCCGTCAATCAATAGATCGGCATATACGCTGCTTTCAGAATGGTCTCCTACTTCAACAGGATAAGGAATTACACCACCATTCAAAACAGGATACTTGGAAAATAGAGCGATGCCACTATACTGCCCCGTTCCAAAAATATCTTCTCCGGCAAACTGCTGATACCGATACCCTAATTTTTTTAATACCTGCAACGGATCCTTTTCCCCCGATTTGGGCATGGTCAGAAATTCTTGAAAACAAATAACATCAGGCTCGTGAGTTTTGATAACTGACAAAACAGATTCATCATGACGATCACGTCCTGGTTTAAAACCATTTTCTTCAAAAGGAATAAAATGCCTCACATTCCAATCCATCAATCGAAGTTGATGCGCTTCAGTTGATTTTGCTTTTTCAGAGGGTGCTGCAACATGCCACCCTACATGAAGCTGAATAGCAGGAATGGCTGCCAACAATACCACAAGTGATACAACAGCAAACCGACGTCGAACAAAAAGCCAGAACACAAAAAAAGCAATCAATAAAACAAAGAGATAAGGGAAAAAAAGTCCTAAGAACCCTGTGAACCACCAATCTTTCGGGTGCAGGTAAGATGCATAGCTACAAATGAGAAAAAAAATAGCCGTCAGCGTATTGGCCAACAACATCAATCCTGAAAGCAGTTTGGAAAACATGGGATAGCTGCTTAAATTTTTTTACTGGCTTCTTTCAAAATTCGTTTCTCATCGCTCGACAAACTATCATACCCTGTTTGATTGATCTTATCCAAGATCTCATCAATTTTCTGCTGCGTAACATTCGCTTTTTTTACAAAAGGAGATTGATTCCCCTGCTTGTAAAAAGAGGCTTGTCGGGGATTGAACGATTTGCGTCTATCCGGACTGAATAAATTATTCACCCAACGAGCCAATTGATTCATCCACTCTCCCCAATCCGAGCCTGATTGCAGCTGCTTGATGTATGCATATCCCATCAACAAGGCAAAGGCCATGGGAATAAGCGACCATCGATTGGACATTGCAGAAGAAAAATTCAACAATACATAAATCAGACTGATGATCCAAAGCGGAATTCCTCCGTTGATCATAGGAAAAAAACGATAACGCGGAACCAACGTTGTTGCTGCGGCAGCCAATCCTAAAATTCCTGCAACAACACCACTGAAAAACATATTAGCAGCAGCTTCTCTAAAAACCAAATTAGATGTAAGGATGAAAGAGAGGGAAGCAACAATGGCACTGTAGAGATATATGGGAATCAGTTTGTCATTGCCAATCAAATCCTGCACCAAATGACCGAATGTCCACATCCATATCAAATTGCTGATCACCAAAATCAATTTCACTTCCGAAAAAGCCATGGTAAGGATCGTCCAGGGACGCGTAATCAATTTCATCGGTTCAGCTGGGATAACAAACCAGTGATAAACATTCCGGTAAAATGCCTCTTCCTGCATACTGGAAAAAACATAGATACTCTTGATGAAATTGAGCAAAATGAAAAATACTACATTCAAAATGATGAGCATCATCAGCGGATTGCCAACATTCCACATCGATGTTCTTCCAGTTTCAGATTGACCCCGATACCCCATTGCAATTCTTTTTCAATAAAAATGATTTCGGCTTCTTCGATTCCAAATCATAACAATAATAATACCAACAGCGGCCCCTCCCAAATGTGCGAAATGAGCAATGCCTGTTGAAGCGCTGGATACACCACCAAACAAATCAAGCAAAGCCAATCCCAACAAGGCCCATTTGGCTTTGATGGGAAATGGAATGGGAAGTATGATCATTTGACTGTTGGGAAATGTATAGGCAAACGCTGCAAAGATTCCCATGACAGCTCCGGAAGCACCTAACGTAGGCACATTGGTTCGAATATACCATTCTTCCATCCCAATCTTACCGGATTCGTAAGCTGCATTCAGTTGAGCAACATCGTATGACAATGCCAGCTCTTGTGTAATCCCTGCTCCCAATCCACAAACCAAATAAAAAATCAAAAAGCGGGTTGGTCCCCATAAATTTTCCAATGTCGATCCAAACATCCACAGCGCAAACATATTGAAGAGAATATGGAAGAAAGAGGAAGGAGAATGCAGAAACATGTATGAAAAATACTGCCAGGGTTTGTAGAAATCAGAATCAAAATGATGAAGGGCAAAAAGCTCCTCCATCGAAAACAAATCCTGTCCAATTGTAATTTGCGCTAACCATACCAACCCATTGATGATGATCAGGTTCTTAATGACCAATGGAAGCACCTGAAACCTACCGGGCCTGATCTCTGATTGCATAGTAAAAATTATCTCACGAAGTTAGCAATACTGCAGAACTTTATCGCAGTTTGAGTTGAACTACATTTTCAATGTGATGCGTGTGTGGAAACATATCCACAGGTTGAATGGCCGTTACGGCATAAAACTCAGAAAGTATTTGCAAATCCCTTGCTTGCGTTGCCGGATTGCAGCTTACGTAAACCACAACAGGAGCCTTCATGCGTAAAATCTGTTGAACCAAATCTTCGTGCATTCCCGCACGCGGAGGATCCACAATCAATACATCCGGCTTCCCGTGTTCAACAAAAAAAGCATCGGTGCATACCTCCGCAACATCACCGGTAAAAAATTGGGCATTGGCAATTCCGTTCAAACTTGCATTTTCAATTGCATCATCCACTGCCTCACGAATCAATTCCACTCCAATGATTTTTTTACAAGCATCGCTGCAATAAATTCCAATACTTCCAGTTCCGCAGTACAAATCATACACCACTTCATGGCCTTTTAAATCTGCAAATGCTTTGGTAATATCGTAAAGCCTCTTTGCCTGGTGCGTATTGGTTTGAAAAAAGGATTTGGGACTAATCTTGAATTTCCACTTTCCCAATTGCTCCAAAGCATAAGCACGACCATGAAATAAGATAGGTTCCTGATCGTGCAGACTGTCATTGAATTTCTTATTGATCGTATAGTAGAGGGAGGTGACCGACGGAAAATGTTCTTGAATAAACTTCAACAAATCCAACCGAGCTTCGGAATCATCTTCCCCAAAAACGAGATTAACCATCAAGTCTCCGGTTGTGCATGCACGTATCATCAGGTTTCTTAGAAGACCTGTATGATTTCGAATGTCATAAAAGGAATACCCCTTGCCCAAGGCATACATCCGAAGCGCATTTCGAATTTCATTGCTCGGATATTCTTGCAAGTGACACTCTTCAATGTTGATCACTTTATCAAATGCACCCGGAATATGAAATCCCAATGCAGGAACCTGCGGCAATCCACGTGGACCCTCCTCGGGCATTTCCATGTTTTTAATTTCCTCGTCGGTATAGTATTTTTTAGAACTGAACGTAAACTCCAATTTGTTGCGATAGGATATTGTTTTTTCGGCACCGGCAATGGCCTGCATGGGCGGTAATTCCAGCTTTCCCAATCGCTTCAATTGCTGCTCCACCTCTTCCTGCTTATAGATCAATTGCTTTTCATAGGGAAGCATTTGCCATTTACAACCGCCACAGATCCCAAAATGCTCGCAAAATGGCTTTACCCGATCTGCAGCATAGTGGCGAATTTTGATAGCCTTGCCTTCTGCCCAATCCTTTTTACTCTTGGTCAGCCGAACATCTACACGGTCGCCAGGTACAGCTCCTTCAATAAAAACGACTTTCCCATCCAATTTAGCCAGCGATTTGCCACCGGCTGCATAGGCTACCACTTCAATGTCTTCCAAAACAGGCAGTTTTTTCTTTCGCATGGGCCAAAGTTACCATTCATCCCAACGCAATATTGCCTTTTAACTTTGCGTTTCCTTCCTATTGGATATTTTTGTGAAAAACCCAAGGAATGCGGCTATTCTTCGTTACTCTGATTTCTTTACTGTCTCTGTCTGTTTCGGCTCAAAATGCCTATGAGATCAAAGCCAACATCAAACCCTATACCAAAGGCCACCTCTATTTAGCCTATCATTTTGGCAGCAAACAATACCTATTAGACTCGGCTGAAATCGCCCCCAATGGAGATGCCATATTCAAAGGCCCCCAAAAACTTCAAGGCGGTGTATACATGATTGTATTCCCTCAAAAAAACGGATGGGTGGAATGCATGATCGATCAACAGCAAAAATTTACAGTACTGGCTGATAGCAGCGATATTATCAAAGGACTGCAATACCTGGGCTCCCCAGACAACACCGTTTTCGGTAACTACCAGAAAAAATCATTTGAAATAGGATCTAAAATTGCGGAATGGAGAGCCAAGATGACGGGCAAAGCTGGAGAGCCTGCATACGATTCTGCGGCAGCACAAATCAAAAAACTCAGCGATGAAATGCAGCAGTACAGAGAGGATCTTCAAAAAAACAATCCCAAGCATTTGCTAACTGCCATCTTCAATATTTTAAAAGACCCTCAAATACCGCCTGCGGATCAACACCCGGGTGGAAAATACGACAGCTTATATGCCTACCACTTTTACAAAGATCATTTTTGGGATGGCATCAGTTGGGC
>JBEDAP010000129.1:0-3017 GCA_041177705.1 Bacteroidota bacterium | reverse complement strand
AACATAAATACCCATGCTAGCCAGGTAATTTCTTCCTTGCGCTTTCATGGATTCTCCGGTATCACTAACCCATTCGCTTAACACATCTGGCTTTGGTTTTTCGATAAAAGAAGAAATTACATTGGAATCTTCTTTTTTCATGATACCAAACTCGGTAGCTTCTTTGGCGTTCACCGGGATGGTTGCTATGGATATGTCTGCTTTGGATTGAATGTGATTGTCCAACATTTCCTCAAAATCCATCTGATAGAGCTGATCACCGGATAAAATAAGTACGTGATGAAAATCTTGTTGACAGATATGCCTCAACGATTGACGCACTGCATCTGCAGTTCCCTGAAACCAGGCCGGATTATCTGGAGTTTGTTCCGCAGCAATGATATCGACAAAAGCAGAACTGAAGGCGCTAAAATGATAGGTATTCTTGATGTGCTTATTCAAAGATGCAGAATTGAACTGAGTCAATACATACATCCTTCCAATATTGGAATTTAAACAATTGGAAATAGGTATATCAACCAACCGATATTTACCAGCAATAGGAACTGCTGGCTTACTTCTGGTTGAAGTCAATGGAGCTAAACGGCTGCCTTGTCCGCCTCCCAAGATTACGGCAATTACATTTTTATTCATTTCGTCGCAATTGCCATCAATTTAACGAAAACTTTGGTATAGTTGGCTATATTGTTTAGCACTTTGATACCAACTATAATCCAATTGCATATTTTTTTTTCGTAAGCTATCAAAATGCGTTTTTTCTGCATACAACTCAGTAGCCCGGTATACGGCATGTGTTACATCTCCGATACTGGCATGCAGGAACTGAATGCCATACCCCTCTGACTCTCCCATGTCTACCACCGTATCATTCAATCCACCCGTTTTCCTAACCAAAGGAACCGTACCGTACCGCATAGCATATAGTTGGTTCAACCCACAGGGCTCAACACGAGATGGCATGAGTAAAAAATCAGCTCCGGCATACATAAGATGACTAAGCTGTTCATTGTAGCCAACATAAACAGCATAATCGGATCGGGAAAGTGCTGTAAGTTTCGAGAGTGCCATTTCTGTCTCAGGCTCTCCACTACCTAAAATCAAAAAATTCATTTTTCTCCCTATATGTTCAAAACTATCCCCAATGACTCCGGGAAGTAAATCGGCACCTTTTTCTCCAACGAGTCGACCAATAAAAATGAACAATGGTTTGTGAGGGTCTAAGTTGAATTGCTTACAAAGTATGGACTTCGTGTTTGCTTTTCCTGAATCTACGCTTTCAATGGAATAATGGTGATCAATGTATTTATCGGTTTCTGGATTCCATACCTCATGATCAATTCCATTTATAATACCTGAACACTTTCCTTTTTCGTATTCAAACAATGGTTCCAATCCATTACTCATGAATTTTATTTCATCCAAATACGTATTGCTTACTGTTGTAACCTTCCAGGAACACTTGATGGCAGAGGCCAATGGGTTTATACTTCCATTCCATTCCAACATTCCATGTTTCCAGCTGTCCCACGGTGGTAAATAATTTACTTTGTCCCATCCAAATGCGCCCTGATATTGGGCATTGTGAATGGTTAATACACAGGGGATATTTTCCAATCTTTTAAACGCATAACAGTGTTGCATCATGAAAGGAATAAGACCCGTATGATGGTCATGCACATGAACCAATTCAGGAGGAAACTCCCAGGAATGCATCCATTCAACCACTGCAATTTGAAAGGCACAAAAACGTTCAGTATCGTCGTCGTATCCATAAACTTTCTCACGATCCAATAGGCCATGGATATCTAATGCATACAAATCAAAACCCAATGAATTGTATTTCTCCTTGATGACGGTATAATTGAAATTTCGAAAGCCAAAAAAAGACTCCCCTTTGTGAACCACTTCCCACTCGTGTGAATAAAGGAATTTGGTTCGATACATGGGCATGACAACCCGGGCTTGGTGACCCAATTCGTTTAAAAACTTGGGCAAGGCACCAACTACATCACCCAATCCACCAGCCTTCGCTACTGGATAACATTCAGCACTTACATGCAGGATATTCATGAAAAAGAATAATTTATTTTCAATTTACAGATTAATAAAGACCTGTGTTGGAATAAAAAATTTTACAGATGGATAAATATAATTATTTTGAGCCTCAACAAAATACGACTTGCTTATGAGCCAAAAGACAAATTGGTCGCAATTCGGTGTATTGATCACCGTTTTCTTTTTTTGGGGATTTGTAGCTGCCTCCAACAGTATCTTCATCCCATTCTGTAAAAAATTCTTCGAACTGGATCAAATTCAATCTCAGTTGATTGGTTCAGCTTTCTATGGAGCTTATTTTTATGGCTCATTGCTTCTCTATTTATATTCTGTTGTTTCAGGTTCCGACCTTCTCAACAAAATTGGATACAAAAAAGGTATTATCTACGGACTGCTTTTTTCAGTGTTAGGGGCGCTTGCTCTTGCCTTTATCAGTGGTTCTGGTAAAGCAACATTTGGACTGGTATTGGTTTCCTTTTTTATCATTGCCCTTGGATTTTCATTGCAACAAACAGCAGCCCAACCTTTTGCTGTTGCCTTGGGTAGCCCTGAAACCGGAACACACCGCCTTAACATGGGGGGAAGTGTAAATTCATTTGGAACCTTGCTTGGTCCTTTGGTTGTTAGCTTTTTACTTTTTGGAAGTGTAGCCAGTGCCAGCGAAGCATCCATTGAAAATATTCAAACCTTGTATTTCTTTTTAGCCGGTCTCTTTGTTGTGGCAGCTGTGATTTTTGCTTATGCCAAATTACCCAAAACAACATCCGACGAACAACTGGAACAAAGCCCCAAAGCACTCTATGCTCTCCTCTTAATCGGTGTAATTTTCCTTCCGGTACTATTCTCTGATTATGCAAAAGACGTTACAGGAATTGAAAAAAGCTACATCATCTTAACAAGTTTAATTTTGATTTTAGCTGTTCTTTTCGTTTCCATGATCATGGCCAATAAAAATCCAACAG
>JBEDAP010000128.1:0-3818 GCA_041177705.1 Bacteroidota bacterium | reverse complement strand
TTTCAGTAGTTGCTTTATCCATCAATGAGTAAACACCAGAAACGATTACTAAAGTATTGTATCGGCTGAGATCTGCTCTACCAATATTTAAAATGTCAATTTTAGTAATAGGCATTTGCAGACGTTGATCCAATAGATGCCAAACTTCTCCAGCTTCTGAAGCAGCTACACCTGTGCCAATGATCATCAGTGCCTCTGGCTTTCGGAGTGTTTTTAAATATGAACTTCCTAAGTCAACTCCGGTGGAATTGTATCCGGTTTCTACTGGGTGGACTTTTATATTGGATGATTTACTGGCTTTTTTGATCAGCTCATATAAGTTTTCACCAGAAATATTTTGTTGTTGAACGGGTATTAAAATACTGCCATATCCAAACTTCAATTCTTTTCCGTTGATTATGCTGGAAAATGGACGAAATGCAGTTTTTAGAATTACTCCTCCTTGCTGCAGTTCGTATATAAACTTATGAATATTATAGTCGGTATTGTTGACCAAATATGCATAGTTGCTTTTGCTGAAGTCACCTGCTGCTGATACTGGAATTGCTTCAAGCTTTTTTCCTGTTGCCAAAACTGTTTTTGCTTCGCTGAAAGGCAAACCATATGCATGAATCAGGCTCCATACAGATGCATCATAAAATGAACTGTCCTTGTATGTGATTTGATTTTCAAAAATGGTTCTCACCATGATATGATTATCTTGGTTGGTTGGAACATAGTAGCTGCTGCTGTTTGGCATTTCATATACGTCGATACGATGCAGCAATAGTTTTTCTATGAAAGCATTTGTTCTTGTCTGATCATTTGGGTCACCAAATACATATCCTTTCACCAATGATTTAGCAGCTTGTTCTTTTGATACAGCGAAAAATTCTTTGCGCATTTGCAACAGTGAATTTTTTTCAGCAAATGATGCTCGGATAACTGCTAATCCGCCGACTACTTGATTTCTTATCGTGAAAGCAAATGTGATTGGGATGGTTGCTGTTTCTTGTACATGTCCTCTGCTGCTTGCCTGTTCAAATAAAAATCCGGCACCGCCATAAAAATTGATATAACTGCTACCATAACCTGGGTAGAGTTTATCGTATGCCTCCTTAGTGAAATATAATGAACCAATTTTGTCGGTTGCCTGTGTAAAGTACTCTGCGTATTTCGGATAAATTTTCTTGTACAAATAATTTGGAACAAGCGGATTGTTGCTTGCTTCTTCTCCTGGATCAAAGTAAAAAGTTGAATTGGTTCCCATCTCATGATGATCTGTTTGTACATAGGGTCTCCATTTGTGAAAAAAGTTGATCCTGTTTTTTGTCTCTGGGAAGGTTGCCAAAAACCAATCTCTATTGAGATCAAACCAATAGTGATTGAATCTACCTCCAGGCCAAATCTCTGTATGTTCTCTATCCAGCGGATCTGCAACTGGCGGAGTGCCTTTGTGCATATTTGCCCAATGGGTATGACGGTCGCGGCCATCTGGATTGATGACGGGATCCATTAAGATCACCATGTTCTCCAGCCATTTTAAAGTTTCTTCATTTTCTGAAGCAGTAATATAATAGGCAGTCAGCATGGCTGCTTCACTGGAGGATGGCTCATTTCCATGCACATTATAACCGAGGTGAATGACCAATGGAACATTTTGGGTTTCACCGTTAGCTTGACCTGCCAGATGTGCTTTTCTTATTTCTTCAATGCGCGCATGATTACTTTTAGAAGTGAATACTGCAGCTATTTGCGCGCGCTGCTCAAACGTTTTTCCGATTTCCTCCACTGTCACGCGATCTGATAAGCGGTCTAATTCCTTGAAGTACTCTACCAGTCTATCATGCCGAGTATGCTGCTCTCCAATTTGATATCCTAAAAACTGAGCAGGTGTCGGAATTGCAGGATTGAATTTACCTGCATTTGGATAAAAATAAGATTCTTGCGACCAAGTAAAAGACGATAACAACAGAAATAGTGTAAGTGAGAACAATTTTAATTTAGGCATATGAGTTCAATTAAAAAGTTGATATGAATGGATTGAGAGGTTGCTTGTTTTTTAGGAATTACTATTTAAATATAATGTAAACTGGATTAACCAATTCATATTCCCTTCTGAGTTGTGGGAGTTTCTGTTTAATTTCTAAAACTTTATTCTGCTTGAAGTTTTATCAATTCTCTTTTCCTGGAAATATCTTTAAAAGAGTTCTATAAATCAATTAAGTTTGAACGCATTCATTTAATTATTCAAACTGCATTATGAAACAAACAATACTCTTATTTCTCACCAGCTTTATGATGGTGAATGTATCTGCGCAAACGCCTTCCAAACGTATGTTAGCACCAAATGATGTGCTACGCATGAAGCAAGTAAGACAACCCAAAGTTTCGCCTGATGGCAATTGGATTTTGTATACTGTATCACGTGTAGATAGTGCGAAGGATAAAAATCTTGGAAAATTATTGATGACCAGTTGGGATGGAAAAGAAACTGTAGCTTTAACTGAGCAAACAAATAATCCTGGTGCACATGCCTGGAGTCCTGATGGGAAGTACATTTCCTACTTGGCAATGGCAAAATCAGATGCACCAAATAACTCCTCCCGCCAATTGTATGTAATGGACAGACGTGGAGGGGAGCCAGTTCAACTTACTCATTTCAAGGAGAGTATAATTTCTTATCACTGGTCTCCAAAAGGAAACAAAATTGTTTTTGTGTTGGAAGATCCGGATGTTTCAGATACAGCAAAATCAAATGTGCGTAAACCTTTTGAAATCACACGATACAGATTCAAGCAAGATTATCAAGGCTACCTCGATGATAGAAAAAGTCATTTGTATTTGTTTGATGTAACCACGAAAAAAGTGGATACGCTTACTAGTGGAAATTTTGATGAATCTACTGCAGTGTTTAGTCATGATGGTAATTCAATTGCTTACGTGAGCAATACCAGTGCAGAACCAGATAGAAATTCCAACAGCGATATTTTTGTTTACGACCTAAAAACAAGAAAAAGCAGACGCATTACTAGTTTCAAAGGAAGCAATGGGTCGCCTGCATTCAGTCCTGATGATCGAATGATTGCCTACACGCAATCACTTACAGAAGACAATTACAATATGTATGATGTTACTGAGTTAGTGATCAAGCAGTTAGACAATGGGAAGGAGGAAAATTTGAGCAAAGCACTTGACAGATCAATAAGGGGCTTTGTTTGGGCAGCAGATGGAAAATCAGTTTATGCTCTGGTAGAAGACGATCGAAAGCAACATATATATCAATTGGGAATAGGCAATGGATCATCCAAGATCATTACAGAAGGAAATGCTGTATACCAATCCATCCAATCAAATGATGCAGGAAAAATGGTGGCGCTTTACAGCAATCCCCAGACACCAGAGGAAGTTTATGTGTTCGATGGGCTGCAACCCAGGAGACTGACCCATGTGCAAGACGAATTTTTGTCGAATATTAAACTGGCTCATGTAAAAGGATTTACTTCTATTTCCGCGGATAAAACGGAAGTGAGTGGAATTCTTTATACTCCAGATTCTACTGCAAAAAAATTGCCGTTGGTTCTTTTCATTCATGGAGGACCAGTTGCGCAGGATGATTATTCTTTCGATGAATCAAGGCAAATACTTGCCTCAGCTGGATTTGCCCTTGCTGCAGTCAATTACCGTGGCAGCAGTGGGAGAGGTGCTGCATTTTCAAGAGCCATTTATGCTGATTGGGGTAATAAAGAAGTAACGGATATAGTAGGTGTGGCCAATCATTTGATTAAAACAGGCGTTGCAGATTCCACCAAACTCGCTATTGGCGGATGGAGTTATGG
>JBEDAP010000127.1:0-2730 GCA_041177705.1 Bacteroidota bacterium | reverse complement strand
TCTTGGATGGGTTGCGAAGCAACCGTAATAGAAGGACTGTTCAATCGAAATAAATCGTTATCATCAAAACTAACGACACCCATGTGTTTGGGTATTTCAATTCCTACCTGCTTCATTGCCTCTAAGCCCAATACACCTAAATAGTTTGTTGCAAAAAACAAAGCATCCAAATCACGATGGCTTCGTAAGAATTCAGATATCTTTTCAATTCCTTCACTCGACTGGTCATCGAAAATCAATTTCAAGATATTTAATTCATCAATATGCATTCCATTGTTAAATATTGCCTCACGATAACCTCTTTCTCGCTCTGCCATCATCGACATGTTACTTACAATCGTAATGAAGCCAATTTTCTTATACCCTTTTTCAATCAAATGCCGAGTTAAAGTATACGCACCTTTGTAATTATCTAGAATCACATGATTGGCATCAATTCCAGGAACAAGACGATCCAACAATACAAATGGAATCTGATCGTTCACAAGTCGAGTCAATTCATCTTTCAATCCATGTGTAGGTGTTATAATCAATCCGTCAACAGAGCTATTCCTCATTTTCCGTATAAGCTGTTTGGCTAACAAAGGATTATTGTCTGTACTACTGAGGAATACATTATACCCACGATTCGAAGCCTCTAACTCAATCACCTTAGCCACGTTCCCAAAAAAATAATTACCCAAATCCTCTACAATGAGACCGATGGTATTTGACTTGCCGGTTCGAAGAAATCGAGCGGCATTGCTGGGTGTATAATTTTTCTCCCGAATCAACTTCATTACTTTAGAAGATGTAGCAGGACTAATTCCCATCTCTTCGCTTTTACCATTGATTACAAAGGATACGGTGGTTGTAGAAATATTCAACTCCCGTGCGATGTCCTTTATAGAGATTTTTTTACTCATGATATATTAAAAATTTTGAGGATTAATTCCATCTGTACCCCATTGGGTATTAGGCCGACTTCCCATCGAAAGTTCTAGTTTTCCCCCCTTGATCAGATCATCGTGAAATAAAACTGGTTTTGTCATTAGGCGTCCATTCAATCGCACAGATTGAATATAGAGATGTTCACGAGAATTTTGCTTTGCTTCAATCACAAATGTTTTACCTGGATAGTACTTGGCATTAAGTGAAATGGTGATCTTAGAAAAAATCGGACTGGTCAATTCGTAAAAAGGTCGACTTCTTGTTCCGCCATCGGTTGAAAATATTCCCATCTTCAACATCGCAGCCAAAGATCCCATGAGTCCCTGATCTTCATCGCCACTGTATCCGGATTGAGGAGAAATACCGCTGTAAACGGAATCAATAATTTGTCGAGTCCAGTATTGTGTGAGCCAAGGTTTACCGGCATAATTAAACAGAAAAGGCGTTTGCATGCAAGGCTGATTTCCATAATTGATGTAAACCCGGCGTAACAATTCTTGATAAATTGGATTTTCTGATTTCCCTGAAACAAATCCATGCAAACGCGCTTGCTTGAACACAAAATCCAATTTTTTAGTAAATGCTTCTTTCCCGCCATGCAAGGAAATCAATCCGGGTACGTCATGGGGAACAAACCAATTGTACTGTGCTGCATTTCCTTCATTCCATCCTTTTTCATATTGAAACAAATCGACCGGAGAAGTCCATTTTCCCAACGAATCTTTCACCCACATCCAGCCAAGTTCTTTGTTGAAAATATTTTTATAATTCGATGATCTTTTCATGAACAATTTATAATCCTGTTTCTCCCCCAATACTTTTGCCATTTGTGCCAAAGCAAAATCCTGATACGCATACTCTAAGGTAAGTGCAGCTCCATCCTGATGATAGCCGTATTGTTTTTCATACAATGGGTATGGAATATATCCTTTGGAAATATAGGCCTCAATACCCCCGCCTTTGAATGTCTTGTGCTCATACCCTGCTTTACTCATCATTCCTCCGGGGAAATGATCTTTGCGCATACCTGCATATGCTTTTTGTATGTCGTAATTCCGAATACCCTTGAGATAGGCACTAACAATAAAAGGTGTAGTGGGCGCTCCGGTCATAACATAGGTATAGTTACCGCCTGAAGGTCCACGAGGAATCAAACCTCCATCGTCGTACATCTGTAACATACACTGTATAAATTCCTCCGTTACTTCCGGATAAACCAAATGCCATAGCGTATTAAGCGACCATTGTGCGCCCCAGAATGAATCTGAATTGTACATTCTGAATTTTGGCTTTCCATTTTCCAATGGAACGCGTCGAATGATCGGGCGGTCTCCTGTATTATCAATATAGCTGCCACTGAAATCTGAAACGATTCTTCGCCCCTGCAATCCATGAAATAAATCTGTATAAAATCTTCTTTGCTCTATTTGAGTACCGCCCTCAACATCAATTCTACTCAACCACCGATCCCATTCCTGAGCTGACTCTTCCACCACCTGATCAAAATTCCAATGAGCCAACTCGGCATTCAAATTGGCATTGGCTTCCTCTACACTGGTATAGGAAATGGCAATCTTCATGTGACGAACTTCTTCCGCATTCGTTTTGAACCCTACGAAGACTCCAGTTTTTTTACCGCTGATTTCATTGGTCAGAGAAACCGGAACTCCCATTCTCCATCCTCCAAATCGTTCAAAGGGACGATCAAATGCTGCAACAAAATAAATGGTGATGGGTTTGGGTCTTCTGACCGTTGCTGCCATTGTTACCGATCCTTGCAAAATCTGATTATTTATTTTT
>JBEDAP010000126.1:0-7162 GCA_041177705.1 Bacteroidota bacterium | reverse complement strand
GACAAGGGAAATCCCAAAACCCACAACTCAAAACCCAAAACCCTCAGCGTTCAACTCAAAACACCAAACCAACCATCCAAAAAAAGGATCAACCTCCTAGTGAGTAAAGGTGTGGTGCATTAAACCCCTATCTATAAAACAAATAACATACCAACCAAACCGATGGCGCTGCAATCAAAATAGAATCAAAACGATCTAAAAAGCCTCCGTGACCAGGTAAAAAGCTTCCGCTGTCCTTCACTCCTGCCATTCTCTTCAATTTACTTTCCAGAAGATCTCCTGCAGTTCCACTCACTGCAACCACCAAACAGATCCCTAGCAATTCCAACGATGCATGCCATTTCAAAAAACCTACCAGATAAATCAGGCCACTGCTCAAAACAATTCCTCCAAGAGTTCCTTCCCATGTTTTTTTAGGCGACCAAACACTCAATGGTGTTTTACCAAACCACGATCCTACCATATACGCCATCGTATCATTGATCCAGATTGTAAATACCAATACAATTACAATCAAATGACCACTGAAGCTTGATAAAGCATTCATCAAATCTGTGCTTTCATGCGATATTCCCCAAATCCAACCTGAACGCAAGTTGATCAATAAGGCCAATGTCACCGAAACATAAATCAACCCGTATAAAGACCAAGTCAAAGTTTTCCTGGTAAACCCTTTTGTGCGATACCATTCATAGAGTAAGGGTATGATGCTAATACGCATCAATCTCCACCCTGCATCAGAAATAGGATACCCACGTATATCTAAACTTTCAGCTGTTGCAGCCAACATCATCCCCCAGCCCAAAAAAGATAAACTGATAGGCAATACAACAGGTTGCTGAGAAGAATCCGCAGACATTTTAGCAACCAATTTTCTAAATTCATACCAGGCTCCAAAATGAACAACACTGAATACAACTAAAAAACTCCATTCATTCCAAAACAAGGCTGTCAACATAACTGCAGCATAGACCACCGCTGTCTTTGCCCGTGTTTTGAAAACTTCTTTGTTCAGTGCTTTCATGCAACTACTTGCTTAAATTTTTTAAACCCAATGAAAAAAACAAAGGGCATGATAACAAGCATCCAAACTGGAAACTGATCATCTATATGATCCGTCACAGATTGTCCTGTTTTCCTCAAATAAAATACTTGCCCCACTGCCAATGCATTGTTTACAAAATGCGCCCATATCGGATACCACAAATTTTTACTGTATACGTACAACAATCCCAAAATCAACCCCAATGCCCATCTCGATAAAAATCCATAAAACGAAAAATGAATGGCGCTAAAAAACAAAGCTGTGATTATTGCACTTGCCCACACTTTTTGAGTAGAGCGTTGCATCATGTTTTGAAATCCTCCCCGGAAAAAAAACTCTTCCGTAACAGCAGGTAAAAAGGCCATGACCACCAAAGAAAGCAACAGATCCGTTATGCCATTCATTTGAGACATTACATCGACCTGTTTCATGTATTGCTCTTCCAAAGCTTTGAACTTTTGCTCCCATTTCCCTTTCAAAGGAATCCATTCCATCACCGTGGTCAATTCCGAAGCCAATACCAGCGTAGATCCCATAACCACAGCTGCCCATAACAAGCCTTGCCAAGAAGGAGCTTTGTTCAAATGCAGAAAGGTAAAAGGACTCCTATTGATAATCGCAGCGGTTGCCCATGCAGGAATAAAAAACATCATCACTGCCATAAAAATCTGCATGACACGGACCGGAGTTGAATATTCAGGATTCGACATATTGGCTTTAAAATGCATAAGGCCTTCGCCCGTAAATAATTTCCAAATAGGAATAGATAAGAAACTGCTGATCAAGGCACCAGCCCCCATCAAAGCGATTAAAATAAATATTCCTGCACGAGGTGTCATTCCAGGTCTATTCCCTATTTCTTGATCCATTGTGCTTAATTTTGCATTTCGTTCTATGGTAAAGATAGGCAACATAACATTACCTGATTTCCCGCTGCTGCTTGCTCCGATGGAGGATGTAAGCGACCCTCCTTTTCGGGCTGTATGCAAAAAAAACGGCGCCGATTTAATGTTCACGGAATTCATCAGCAGCGAAGGATTGATTCGCGATGCATTGAAGAGCAGACAAAAACTGGACATCTTTGATGAAGAGCGTCCCGTTGGTATTCAGATTTTTGGAGGTGATGAAGAAGCCATGGCCATCAGCGCTGGAATCGTTGATACCGTTAACCCGGATTTATTGGATATAAATTTTGGCTGTCCCGTTAAAAAGGTGGTTTGCAAAGGTGCAGGTGCTGCCGTTTTAAAAGATATCGACCTCATGGTCCGCCTCACCAAAGCGGTAATCAAATCCTGCAATGTCCCAGTTACCGTTAAAACGCGCTTGGGATGGGACTTTAATAGCATCAACATCATTGAGGTAGCAGAGCGACTTCAGGATATCGGTGTTCAAGCCCTTTCCATTCACGGAAGAACAAGAAGTCAATTATACAAAGGAGATGCTGATTGGAGTTGGATTGCAAAAGTGAAAGATAATCCTCGAATGCATATTCCCATTTTTGGAAATGGAGATATCGATTCACCCGAAAAAGCCTTGGAATATAAAAACAGATATGGAGTTGACGGTATCATGATTGGTAGAGCAGCAATAGGATATCCATGGTTCTTCAGAGAAGTAAAACATTTTGTTGCTACCAGTGAGCACCTCAATCCGCCCAGTTTGGAAGAACGCGTAGAAGTGATTTTGCAACATCTAAAAGCATCCATAGCCTGGAAAGGTGAAAAGCTTGGCATATTTGAAATGCGAAGACATTATGCCAACTATTTAAAAGGAATTCCTCACATCAAAACCTTACGCAACAAATTGGTTACACTTGCGTCATTAGAAGAAATAGAAGAAGCACTCCAAACGATTCATCAATTTCAACTGGATCCCTCATGAGCCCGCAGGATATTTACAACGCACTCCCCGATATTTTACCAGTACCCTCCCCTTCAAAAGGAATTTATAAATCCTGTTTGGTTGTCGATAAGCTTGTATACACTTCGGGGCATGTTCCATTTGATACCCAAGGAAATCGGATTCAAGGAACAGTTGGAGTTGACCTAACTACCCAAGAAGCCAAAGAAATTGCCAGAAATGTAGGACTCTGCATCTTGCAAAGCCTGATCAATGAACTAGGCAGTTTGAATAAAATAAAACGTGTAGTCAAAGTATTCGGCATGGTTCATGCAACATCTTCTTTCTCAGAACACCCCATTGTTATCAATGGATGCTCTGAATTATTCAGAGAAATCTGGGGGAATGAGAATGGAATAGGAGTGAGAAGTGCAGTTGGCATGGTCTCTCTCCCCGATCGTGTCCCAGTTGAAATTGAAGCTATTTTTGAATTGATCTCTTCATAATCACATGAAAAACATTCAACACATCGACTCTCCTGCTTTATTGGTATCCCCAGAAAAAGTAAAGCACAACGTCCATGAAATGATACGCATGGTCAATGGAGATGTAAACCGCTTACGCCCACACATCAAAACGCATAAAACCCATGAAGGTATCCGCTTGACGATGGATGCCGGTATCTATAAATTCAAATGTGCAACCATTGCAGAAGCTGAGTTACTTGCACTCAATAATGTAAAAGATGTGCTCATCGCCCATCAACCCACAAGTCAAAAACTAGAGAGAATTATACAGCTGATTCGCAACTATCCCCAAACCAAGTTTTCAATTCTCATCGATAATGTAGAAACAGCAAACTCCATATCATCAGCGCTCAAAAAAGAATCTCTCAAATTGGATGTATTTGTCGACATCAATGTTGGCATGAACAGAACCGGAATACTGCCAGGTGTGCAAGCCGTTCGGTTGGTTGATGAAATTGCAAAACTACCCTCGCTTCAATTTATAGGTTTACACGTTTACGATGGACAACATCGCCAGGCTAACTTCACCGAAAGAGAAGATGCCTGCTTCTACGCTTTTCAACCTGTATATGGATTGATAGAAATGCTCAAATTGAGCGGACATTCTTGCCCTACCATTGTTGCAGGAGGAACTCCAACTTTTTCAATTCACTGTAAACATGCCGACCGTGAATGCAGTCCAGGTACACATATTTTCTGGGACCATGGATACGGAACCATATGCCAAGAGCAAAATTTTGTTCCTGCTGTTCAGGTGTTAACCAGAGTGATTTCTATTCCGGATACCAATCGAATATGCTTAGACCTGGGTCATAAAGCAATTGCCTCAGAGAATGAGATCAGCAAAAGAATATATTTTCCCCAACACCCAGATTTAAAGCCAGTTTCACAAAGCGAAGAACATTTGGTGATGGAAACACAGGGAGATCATAGTTTCAAAGTTGGAGATGAACTAATCGGAATTCCATATCATATCTGTCCAACTGTTGCACTGCATGAATCACTCTACGCTGTTGAAAACGATCAAGTGATTGGAGAATGGAAGGTGGAGGCAAGAAAAAGAAAGATAAATTATTGATCTCCGTTATCGCTAAATTTGATTTTCACATCTGAAACATGAGAATACACAAAGAAGGTTATCCTACCATTTTACTGATTACCGTTGTAAGCGTTGGACTGGCAGAATTGAATCACCGTTTCATCATGCCGCACAGCGTATGGGCAGGATGGGCAGCTGGATTGATCATACTCGCATTTTGGCTTTTTATTCTTTCGTTTTTTAGAATTCCAAATCGAGAATTTACATACAACGAGCAAGCCATTATCTCACCTGCAGATGGTGAAGTGGTTGTTATCGAAGAAACATTCGATGAAGAATTTTACAAAGAGAAAAGACTTCAGATTTCTGTTTTCATGAGTCCTGCCAATGTGCATGTAAACAGATACCCTATCAGTGGAAAAATTATATACAATCAATACCACAAGGGAAAATACCTTGTAGCCTGGGATCCAAAATCTTCAACTGAGAACGAGAGACATAGCATTGTGTTGGAATATCCATCAGGTTCTGTCCTTGTAAAGCAGATTGCAGGTGCATTGGCACGCCGAATTGTCAACTATGCCAAACTCGGAGAGCCTGCCAAACAAAACGAAGAATTGGGTTTCATAAAATTCGGGAGTCGCGTTGATCTACTACTTCCGTTAAACACCAAAGTCAACGTGAAAATTGGCGATAAGGTCAAAAATGGAGTTTCTATACTAGCACATATTGCTTGATCACAAGATCTTGATCAAACCAGCTAAATCCTCCACTACATAGGTTGGCTTCACGGTAGATCCTTCCGGAAGCTGCGCGTGTACATAGGCTGCATCCATGCCTACATTCAGTGCTCCTAAAATATCTACTTCCAGCGTATCCCCTACCATAATGCTTTTATCAGCAGTAGTACCTGTTTTTTGCATGGCATACTCATAAATAGCTGCGTGCGGCTTCATAATACCTGCCTGCTCGGAAGTGATGACTTCTACAAAATAAGAAGCAATACCACAATTGGTGATTTTCTGATGTTGTGTTTTTTCAAATCCATTGGTGATCAAATGCATGGGATATTGTTTCTCTCTCAAGTACTCCAACAATTCTATGCAGTGAGGAAATAAATGGGTTTTGGTTGGAAGAATATCCAAATAACGTTCACTCATTTGCTTCGATAATTCCTCATCGGTGATTCTAAAATCAACCAAGGTTCTCCACATCCGCTTCCATCTCAATTCTTCACGGGAGATATGTCCCTTTCGAAATCGATCCCAAAATAAACTGTTATAGTGTACATAGGTTTCATGAAACTTTTCAAATGATGCCTGAGACTTGGCCTCCAAATCAAGCTCGGTATATAAGTCGCGCAACGTTTCCTCCGAATTGGTTTCAAAATCCCACAGTGTATGATCCAAGTCAAAAAAGATTTGGTCGTATGTCTTATTCTTCATCCGGCAAAGCTACAAAGCTTTGAATCACTAAATTTGTAAAAAACAACGCATGAATGTTGTCATCACAGGCGCTTCAAAAGGAATTGGTAAAACAATAGCCGAATACTTTGCCAAAGAAAAATGCAACCTCTTTCTAAGCGCCAGAAACATGGATAAAACCACAGCATGGCAACAAGAGCTTATTGCGTCGCATGGCATAAGCATATCCAGTTTCAACGCCGATCTATCTTCAAAAGAAGCTGTTCTTCGCTTAGGGAATCAGATCAACGAGGCTTGTTCAGAAATAGACATACTCATCAACAATGCGGGTATATACGAACCTGGAAGCATTTACAACGAAGAAGACGGACAATTGGAAAAAATGCTGAATGTAAACCTATTCTCCGCCTATCACCTCACCCGCTCATTGATTGGGTCCATGATCAGACGCAAGCAGGGGCATATATTCAACATGGCATCCATAGCCGCTTTAAAAGCATACCCCAATGGAGGATCCTATAGCATCAGCAAATGGGCCTTGGCAGGATTCAGTAAAAACCTAAGAGAAGAATTGAAAGAATTCAATATCAAAGTAACCACCGTGCATCCGGGAGCCACGCTTAGCAGTTCTTGGGATGGATTTGACATAGACCCAAAGCGCATTTTAGAAACCGACGACCTAGCAAAAATGATTGTTGCTGCAAGCAAACTTTCAGCGCAAGCTTGTGTAGAAGAAATTATAATTCGACCTCAATTGGGCGACCTCTAAAATTAATCTGAGAACTTGTATCCAACTCCCCTTACGGAGTGAAAATGCTTGGAATCTTTTGGATCTTTTTCAAAATACTTTCTGAAATTCAAAATGAAGTTATCAATCGTTCTGGTGGTTGGAAACACCTGATACCCCCATACAGCTTGTAAAATCTTCTCTCGAGACACAACTTCATTTTTATGTTCAATCATCAGCTTTAGAAGCATAATTTCTTTCTTGCTCAAATCTATTTTATCGCCTTGGTAATTGGTAGCTGATTGGGCTTTAAAATCAATCGTATTTTGGGCAAACTGGTATTGATCCTCTACCGTTGATTTCTCTTGTATCTTTCTGTTTTTATTGATCAATTTCTCTACACGCAACAAGAGCTCTTCCAAATTAAATGGCTTGGTCAGGTAATCATCAGCTCCTTTTTTCAATCCTGTTACCCTATCGGCACTTCCTGCCCTGGCACTCAACATAAGCACCGGCGTATCGATGTTACGCAAACGGATGTGCTGGCAAACATCGTAGCCA
>JBEDAP010000125.1:0-5504 GCA_041177705.1 Bacteroidota bacterium | reverse complement strand
TGATTTGATCGAAGGCTAGATGTGCACCATCAAAATAAGGGTAGGGATCGCGCTGGGTATCTAAATCACTGGAGAAAAATCCGTTTTTAATGCGAATGCTTTTGGCGACGATACTCCATTGATCCGGATTCCAATACAATTGGCCTGCTACTCTGGGTTCAGGTTTGGGTCTGAGTGAATCGGGTCTGTTGCCCTTATATTGACGAATATAGAATCGTTGATTTTCGATGCTAATATTTTCTAAGTCAATCGACTTTTTAATCAAATCTATTTTCTTACTCGCAAGTTTCAGCTCTCCAATTTCTATCTGTTGATCCTCGCCTCGCCAGGCGTCTTTTGTTTTATATTTAAACTTCTTGATGACAACCGTTGCTTCGTCAATGATGGGAAAAGGTTGCTTGTTGGATTTGTTGTTTGAACCGCCTGATAAAGCTTTTTCAATAAAACGATAGTTCCAAACACTATCGGTACGTTGGGTTTGAATGAGCAAATCATCAATGGTTAATCCCTTTATTTGAATATTATCTTTGATAAAAAACCAATCGGTGATATTCAACTGTATAGATCCTGCATACAAGAGACTATCCTTTTTTTGATCTCTTACCAAGACCTGGTTGAGTGAGAACTTATTGAACAATGAAAAATCAACCGAACCGATTTTAACTTCTGTTTTTAAAAGGGTAGAAGCTTGCTTGGTTGCATAATCCACCAAACGATTTTGAACAGCAGGAAGTTGAATGAGTAGCCATAGCAAGAGCACAAGCGATACCAAGGTGACCGTTGTGTACGTTAAAATTCTGACTACTCTATTTTTTATCATATCAATATGCGGAAGCGTGATCATCGCCTCGCTTGTCGGCTACAGCTTCAATTCGTTTGATTTTCTTACCCTGCCATTCTACCTGTATTACTTCAGTTCTACCAATTTGACCGCGACCAGTAAATGTGTAGCCCATTTTTTCCATCGATGTCTGAACTGATTTTGGGAAATCGCTTTCTACCATAACCTGATCAGGCAGCCATTGGTGATGAAATTTGGGTAAGTTCACAGCATCCAATGGAGATTTATTAAAATCGATGATGTTGACCAAGGTTTGAAAAACCGATGTGGGAATGGTAGTCCCGCCAGGTGTTCCCACCACCAACCAGGGTTTCTTGTTTTTTAAAACCAAGGTTGGAGTCATGGAGCTCAGCATCCGTTTTCCGGGAACAATGGCATTGGCCTCTGTTCCCAGTGCTCCATACATATTGGGTACGCCGGGTTTCACGCTAAAATCATCCATTTCGTTGTTGAGTAAAAAACCGGCACCGCCCACAACGGTCTTGGAGCCATATCCACCATTGAGTGTTGTGGTTACTGCTACAACATTTCCATATGCATCGGCAACGGATAGATGTGTTGTCTCTTCACTTTCTTTTGCAATAGCTCCAGGTTTTATTTGCGAACTGGGTGTTGCTTTGCCTGGAATGAAATCTTTCATTCTGTCTTTTAGGTAGGAGTCGCTCGACAGTGCCTTAACCGGAACTTTGTAATAATCGGCATCGCCCATAAATTCTGCACGATCGGCATAAGCTCTGCGTTCCACTTCAACCATCAATTGTACTGCCTCCGATGAATGAAAGCCCATCGCACCGATATTTCGGTCTTCAATCATTTTCATCATTTGCTGCGTCAATAATCCACCGCTGCTGGGCATCGGCATTCCAATAACGCGCAATCCTTTGTAATCAAATTCAACGGGAACCCGAACTGCTGCTTGGTAGGATTTCAAATCTTCCAAACTGATGATCCCTCCGCCTCTCTGCATTTCTTCCACAATCAATTGGGCGGTTTCGCCTTCATAAAATCCCTGCTGGCCTTTATCGCGTATTCTTCTTAACGTAGCAGCTAGTTCTTTTTGAATCAACGTATCGCCTTCTTTCCATGCCTTTTCTTTTACAAATGCTGATGGCTTCGTATTGTATTTGACGAAAGATGATTTACTGCCATTGAGAGATTTAGCTTCGGCTGCAGTAATGACAAATCCATTTTCAGCCAATGCAATAGCCGGTTCAATGAGATCAACGAATTTCAATTTGGCATAAGGCATCGTAGCAAACAATCCGGCTACGGTTCCTGGAACTCCGCTGGCCAAATGTCCATTCTGACTCAAATTCAGCAGGGGATTTCCATCTTTATCCAAATACATGTCGCGACTTGCTTTACCTGGGGCTTTTTCTCGGTAGTCGATAGCAATTGATTTTCCCTTCGATGAATGTCCCACTAAAAAACCGCCTCCTCCAATATTTCCGGCTCCTGGATAAACAACTGCTAGCGCCAGCTGAGTGGCAATAGCAGCATCAAACGCATTGCCCCCTTTTTTCAATATTTCCAATCCAACGGCACTTGCCAAGGGATGTGCAGAAGCTACCGCTCCTTTGGTTCCAATGGCCTGCTTTTGAATGGTGTATGAATAGGGGTTGAAGGACATGTTTTTGTCCTGTGCCAATGCACCTAAACTGATCGAAAAAATCAGTATGAAAAATGCCGCAGAAATCTTTGAAAACAAATGGGTTCTGATGAAAATGGTCTTCATTCCATAAAGATAAAAAGGATTTCAAAAGAATCGGGTCTGGATGCGATTTCTTATTCCCCATTTGTTTATTTTTAAATGATCATTAACCCCATTTCCCATGATAGCAAAACGAATTGCATTTCTCTCAGTTTTATCCCTTTTTTTCTTACAAACCGGACTATTTGCACAAAAGCAACAACCCTGGAGCAGTGGTGAAATCCTGCACCAGATGAAAAAGCTCAATGTTCTAGGCTCGGTTCTATACATGGCAGCTCACCCTGATGATGAAAACACGCGACTCATCGCCTATATGGCGAGGGAGAGGCAGTACCGAACGGGATACATGGCAATGACCAGAGGGGATGGTGGGCAAAACCTGATTGGCAACGAACAGGGCTTTGAATTGGGATTGATTCGAACCCAGGAATTGCTGGCTGCAAGAAGAGTGGATGGAGGTGAGCAATTTTTTTCCAGAGCTTTTGATTTTGGATATTCCAAGCGAACTGAAGAAGCATTGCAGTTCTGGGACAGAGATAAAATAATTGCAGATGCTGTTTGGGTTATTCGCAATTTCAAGCCAGATATCATCATCACTCGATTTCCTGAAGATAGTCGCGCTGGCCACGGCCACCATTCTGGTTCTGCTGTTGTTGCGCGTGAAGCGTTTATGGCAGCTGGAGACCCCAATCGATATCCTGAGCAATTTAAATACGGTGTCAAACCCTGGCAGGCCAAACGTATTATGTGGAATACCTTCAGCTTTGGTGGAAGCAATACCACTTCAGAATCGCAAATGAAAATTGAAGTGGGTGGATTTCTTCCTTTGATTGGTAAAAGTATAGGTGAAATTTCAGCAGAAAGCAGAAGTCAGCACCGCAGTCAGGGTTTCGGCTCTGCATCAACCCGCGGCACCGCAACCGAATACTTTGTCCATACATTAGGTGAAAAGGCAGAAAAAGATCCAATGGATGGCATTGATTGCTCCTGGAATCGCCTGGAAGGAGGCAAAGCTGTGGAGGGCCTGGTCAATCAATTGATTTCATCTTATTCCACCAACGATCCATCAGCCTCGATTCCACAACTTCTAGAAATTCGTAAAGCGCTAAATAAAATTCAAGATGCATACTGGCGCGAACGCAAATTAGGAGAAGTAGAAAAGTTAATACAAATGGCAGCAGGAATGCATTTGGAAGCCTTGTCTGAAAAGCAATATGTTCGTCAGGGTGATACATTAAAGTTGAATCTCAACATCATCAATCGCTCATCCATTGCTATTGCTCTAGGCGGCGTGAGCTTGGGTTCGGTTCAAATGAATAAAGCAGAGGAGTTGAAGCGCAATATCAATTGGAATCAATCGATCAGTTTACCTCTGGCCGCCAACCATCCTGTATCTCAACCGTATTGGTTGGTGAATGAAATGAACAAGGGTCATTTCAATGTAACCGATCAACAATTGATTGGAAAAGGGCAAAATGATCCTGCATTTGAAGTGAAGGTAACATTGAATGTTGCCGGCGAATCGGTTGTGTATTCTGTTCCAGTCATGCACCGCATTGTAGACCCAGCTATTGGCGAATTTTTTCATCCGGTGATGGTGGTGCCTCCAACAACCGTTGCTTCTCAACCCAAAGCCATTTTGAGAAAAATTTCAGGAAGCAACACGAGTAAGCAAGTGAACACGGGGAACAATGCGCCGCCTGTGATGACTAAGATCGATTACGAACATATTCCGAGTATCAGTTATTTCACCGCAAACAAGCAACTAGAGATTGATGTGGATTTAAAAACAGCAGGAAAAAAAATCGGATACATAGTAGGAGCGGGAGATAAGGTGCCGGGCATGATTGAATTGATGGGATTCGAAGTAGCTGAGTTGGGTAGAGCAGACATCACTCCGGAAAAGTTGAAGCAGTTTGATGCAGTTGTCGTTGGAGTTCGTGCATACAATGTGAACGATTGGATGGGAGAGAAATACGAAATGTTGATGGATTACGTGCGGAATGGAGGGAACATGGTTGTTCAATACAATACCAACAGCTTTGCTGGACCGCTTCAGCGATTGAAAATTGGACCCAAGCCTTTTTTGGTTTCTCGAGGTAGGGTTTCTGAAGAAGATGCAGAGGTGAAATTCTTAGAACCGAATGATCCAGTTTTGAACTTCCCCAATAAAATATCACAGGATGATTTCAAGGGATGGATTCAAGAAAGAGGTATATACTACGCAGATTCTTTTTCCGAAGATTATAAAGCAATTTTTGGTATGCACGATGTGGGAGAAAGCGAATTGAAAGGAAGTCTGATCGTGCGCAACGAAGGCAAAGGAAGATTCATGTATACTGGATTGGTTTTCTTCCGCCAGTTGCCAGCAGGAGTTCCCGGCGCGATTCGACTTTTTGCCAATATGATTTCTAACCCCAATGCCAAGATTAATGAGTCAAAATAAATTACGCCGTTCTCCGGTATTTGCTTTGGTGGTGGGATTGGGATTAGGACTCTTGATCGCCCTGATAAGAAAAAAAATTGCATTGGGATTGTTGATTGGAATCTTGGTGGCTGCTATTATTTACAAACGAGATAAACGATGAGCACGATTGATTGGCTGGTGATGGTATTTACGTTAACGGGTGTGGTCTTATTCGGACTATACAAGGGAAGAAATACCAAGGATATCGATGGGTATTTCCGAAGCAGTCGACAACTCCCTTGGTACATGGTGATGCTTAGTGTGGTGGGAACACAGGCAAGTGCTGTTACGTTTTTATCCGGGCCAGGACAAGCCTATACCGATGGGATGCGCTTTGTGCAATATTATTTTGGTTTGCCGCTTGCCATGATCGTTTTGTGCATCACGTTCGTGCCGATATTTCATAAGCTGAATATCTATACGGCTTATGAGTTTTTGGAAAAACGATTTGATCGCAAGACCAGGACTTTTGCTGCTATCTTATT
>JBEDAP010000124.1:0-3158 GCA_041177705.1 Bacteroidota bacterium | reverse complement strand
GAACAAAGTTAACTTGAACACGGCCCAATTCGGGGCGTGTGCTTCTGTCGCCGCTGTTGGGATCACTCGCGCCTACAGCAACGTTGGCGATAACACTTTCGACCAATGGATTGGTTTTGTTGTTATCAATTCCCAATACGCGATTGATTCTGCCTTCCAACAACTGAGTAACCGAGTCTGTATATTTTACATCCGTACCAGCTGGAAGTTTTAGATATACATAGATCGTGTTGGGATCACCTTGAGGAAAAAGAACTACCGGAACATTTCTCATACCAAAGAAAACGAATGAGAAGATCAGCAACACAAAAGTTCCAATCAGCATCTTTACCGGTCTCCATCCTTGGGTAGTCCAGCGTAACAACTTCTCGTATTGATTCATCATCGCGGGTAGCAAACGATCCTGGAATGAACGAATGGCGTCGGTTAATACATATGAATTCAATACGAGTAAGAAAGCGAAGAATAACAATAGGTTTCCAATAAAGCGGAATCCAGGCATATCTGCACCATATCCGGCCAGATCAAAAAGTAGACCCATGGAAACAAAAAGCCAGAATATGGGGAGTTTGAAAACTTGAGATTTTGGTTTTTTCTCATCCGATTCATGCGCCATGAAATCCACGGCAAATACCGGGTTCATTATGTACGCAACAATCAAAGAAGCGGTGAGTGTAAAAATCAACATGGTGGGCAGGTAGATCATGAATTTTCCAATGATCCCCGGCCAGAACAATAGCGGGATGAATGGAGCCAGTGTAGTCAGTGTTCCAGCAAGTACGGGAACAAAGACTTCGCCTGCAGCGTATCGTGCTGCTTCAGTTGGCGAGATCTTGCCTTTTCCTTGTGAGAAAATTCTGTGCGTATTTTCAATCACCACAATGGCATCATCCACAACGATACCCAAGCCAAACAACAAGGCAAACAATACAATGAAGTTGAGGGTTACATTGGATCCGACAATGAAGTCGGCAGTAGGAAGGAAAATGAAAGCAAGGAACATACTCAGTGGTACCGAAAGTGCCACAAAGAATGAATTTGTAACTCCCATGAAAAACATGAGGATGATCATCACTAAAATAAAACCAATGACAATCGAATTCACCAATTCGTCGAAAGCAGCAGATGCTTTGATACTGAGGTCTCCCGTGATGTTTACTTTCAGATCTTTGGGAAATACATTTTGCTGCATTTCCTTTACAACGGCATTGATCTTTTCCGATGCGTTGATCAGATTTTCTCCTGAACGTTTGATGATGCTCAATGTAACAACAGTTTTTCCGTTCAAACGCGCAAAACTTTCTTTTTCTTTTACGGTATCGCTGATGTTAGCAATATCTCTCAAGTAGAGCGGAGAGCCATAAATATTTTTAACGATTACGTTGTTGAGATCAAGCGAAGAATTGAATTGTCCATTTAAACGCAAGGCTCTTTTTTGTTCACCTACTTCCAGCAAGCCTCCGGAAATGTCTGCATTCTCGCGTTGTATAGCTGCTTCCACATCATTGAAACCCACTTTGGCTGCTTCCATTTTAAAGCGGTCCATATTGATTTGAATTTCACGCTCGGGTGCTCCCACTAGATCAATGCGACTGATTTCGGAAAGTTCTTCCAATTTGTCTTTGAGTTGATCTGCGAAATCTCCCAATTTAACAGCATCGTAATCGCCACTCAGATTCACCGCCATGATTGGAAATTCCGAAAGCGAAATTTCCTGAACTACAGGTTCTTGTGTTAAGTCGGCCGGTAGATCTTTTTTTGCTTTATCTACCGCATCTCGCATTTTTTGGAGAGCCACATCGGTTTTTACCGAAGTACTGAATTCCACAATAATGGCAGAAAAATCCTGCAGCGAGTTGGAAGTGATTTTATTAATCTTAACTCCAGTGATTCCTTTCAGTTGCTTTTCAATGGGGCGAGTAACCAAGCTTTCAATTTCCTTGGGAGAGTTTCCAACATAAACTGTTTGTACATATATATTGGGGATGACTACATCTGGATATTGTTCTTTGGGAAAGGAAACGAAAAGTCCAATTCCCCATACCGTAATGATCAGGGTGATTAGGTAAACGGCCGTTTTATTTTTTATTGCCCAATCTGTTGGTCCAAATGTTTTGGGATTCTGGATCAGTCGCGAAATTGGATTGCTTTTAGAAGCGTTGTCCATAATGATGTATTTGGTTGCGTTCTCGTATTGGTTTATTTGGCGATGGAAATCAACTGACCGTCGTAGAGTCCTTGAAATCCTTTGGTAATCAATTTTTCACCTGCTGCTAGTCCACTGTTTACTTCAATCAGTTCATCATAAAATTCGCCGATTGTAACATTTTTCTTTCTCGCAATGGTTTTGCCATTGGCTTCTTCCATCACGTACACATATTTTCCTTTTTCATCGGTTTGAATGGTTTCAACTGGCACAACGATTGCGTCTTTTGCTTCGTGGTCTAATATTTTCACCAAGGATATTTGATTGGGTTTGATCAATGGATTTCCAGCAAGCTTACATTCTGCTATAAAGCTTCTGGAGTTTACGTTGATTGTTTCACTAACCAATGCAATCGAGGAATTGAAAGATTGATTGATATCTGGAACATTTACAACCACCGGCATACCCTTTCTGATTTTCGCCACATAGTTTTCTGGCACATCCACAACAGCTTTGAGAGATCCTGGATTTACAATGTTGATGCTGGCCATCGGGGAACCCATAAATGTTTCACCCACACGGATGTTTACAGCATCCACAACGCCGGATACTTCGGAAGTTACCGATGTAGTGCTCAGTTGTTCTTTTACTAACGAAAGCTGCTTTTCTAAACTTTCAACGTTGTTTTTGGCAGAGAGGTATTGTACTTCAGTTCCAATTCCTTCTTTCCAAAGATTTTCTTGTCTTTGAAAAATATTTTTGGCGAAAGAAAGCTGACTTTCTACTTGTTTGATATTTTGCTGGATGATGCCGTCTTCCAACTTCATCAGCAATTGACCTTTTTTAACTCGATCGCCGGCTTTCACAAAAATGGACTTTACTTGTCCCCCCATTCCACGCGGTGTTACATAGTATAATTCTTCGGTGGTGATTTTACCTTGAAGATCGATGTAGTGTGCAAAGTTCTGCGTAGTGAGTGCTGTTACTTCAACCAGTTTAGATTTCTCTGAAC
>JBEDAP010000123.1:0-5503 GCA_041177705.1 Bacteroidota bacterium | reverse complement strand
ATCCAGGCAACAATCTGTAGAGTATGGGCTCTTTTACATCTAGGTAAGAATAGGAGTAACGTACGGCTCTGCGTAGAATTCTACGAATAACATATCCAGCACCGGTATTGGATGGAAGTTGTCCATCGGCTATCGTAAATGCAATGGCACGAATATGATCGGCCAATACCCGAAACGCCACATCTAACTTGGAATCACTTGCTGTATACTTCTTTCCTGAAATCTTCTCGGTAGTAGCAATGGTTGTTTGAAACAAATCTGTATCGTAGTTTGAAGTTTTCCCCTGCAGCACGCGAACAAGTCGCTCTAAACCCATACCTGTGTCCACATGCGTTTCAGCCAGAGGTTGAAGGGAACCATCTTTCAAACGATTGTACTGTATGAATACATTATTCCAGATTTCAATGACTTGAGGGTGATCCTTGTTTACTAAAAGATGGCCGGGTACAGCTGCACGCTCTTCATCGGATCTGCAATCCACATGGATCTCACTGCAAGGTCCACATGGACCCGTTTCACCCATCTCCCAGAAATTATCTTTTTTATTTCCGTAAACAATATGATCGTCGGGCAAAAGTGCTTTCCAAACACCCAATGCGATTTTAGAAGCTGGAATTCCTTCTTTTTCATCTCCCTCAAAAACAGTAGCATAGAGCCTATTCTTGTCAATTCCGTAGACATCGGTGAGCAACTCCCAACTCCAGAGAATAGCTTCCTTTTTGAAATAATCTCCAAAACTCCAGTTTCCCAACATTTCAAACATGGTATGGTGATAGGTATCCACACCCACTTCTTCTAAATCATTGTGCTTTCCGCTAACCCTCAAACATTTTTGGGTATCTGCAACACGTTTATAGGGAGCTTTTTTATTTCCAAGAAAATAGTCTTTGAACTGATTCATGCCTGCATTGGTGAAAAGCAGACTGGGATCATTTTTCAACACAATAGGTGCAGAAGGAACAATATGGTGCCCCTTGCTTTCAAAAAATGCCAGGAATTTCTCTCTGATTTCAGCAGATGTCATTTTAAGCCTTTTATAAGGATTCGTCCGGTTTCTATGGGTTATATTTGCACGGCTCCCGGTCGGCAAAAATACATTATTTCAACTTGACGAAACCGTGAAGAAGATCAGGTATTATTACAACACCAATACGCTCAGGTATGAGAAGCAAGTGGTGCCTCTCCGGGTAACCTTGCTCCGAATATTGGCTTTTTTATCAGCCGCCACGGTTACCGGTTCCATCATCGTTGCCATTGCATTTCGATTCATTGACAGTCCCAAAGAAAAACTATTGAAGCTCCAATTGGAAAGGGCGGATGAATTGAATAAAATCTATGCCGGCAGATACAGGGAAATGGAGGAAAGACTTCGCGAACTGGAAAAAAGAGATAACGATGTGTATCGCTCTGTTTTTGAAGCCAACCCTATTCCCGATAGTGCAAGAGCAAAATCACTTGAACAGAAAAAAGAACTCCAGGAAGTTTCTCGGATGGCCAATTCAGAAATAGCTGCTGGAGTGCTCTATACACTAGAGGGCTTGTACAACAGGATCAACAGCCAGGAAAAGTCGTATAAAGAGATTGAGTCCATGATCAAAAACAAGGAAAAATTGCTGGCCAGTACGCCTGCTATTCAACCCATTAGCAACCGAGATTTAAATCGACTTTCTTCAGGATTTGGCTATCGCATCGATCCTTTGTATAAAACCGTAAAGTTTCATCCTGGCTTGGATTTCACGGCACCTACGGGAACGCCTATCTATGCCACAGCAGATGGGATAATTGAAATAGCAGGAAATTTAGGGAATGGATATGGCAACCATGTTGTTATTGGGCATGGATTTTCATACAGGACATTGTACGGACATATGTCGCGTATTAAAGGGAAGCGGGGTCAGCGCGTAAAACGTGGTGAGGTCATTGGATACGTGGGAAGTTCAGGAAAATCAACAGGTCCACACTTACATTATGAAGTTTTCAAATCTAGAAAAAGACTTGATCCCATCTATTTCTTTTACAACGATTTGTCGCCTGAACAATACCAGCGTATTCTTAAGCTGGCTGCATCCAAGAATCAGTCCTTCGACTAAAGCATGTGCATAACTCTGTGATAGAACATGAATCGAAGGCATTAAATTCGTATACATGTTACAACAGCTTGATTTGTTTGGCGGGGAACCCGTTCAGCAGGTATCAAAATCCAGCGAACCCAAAAAAAAGCCCTATATCATCAAACCTCCGGTTCAGGTGGTAGAAGAACCCCCTGCAACCGTTACAGAAGAACCTCAAGCCTCTACACTACCTGAAAGCATAGACCCTGTTGTAATGGATGCTGTGCCTGTGAGCTCACCTCAAATTCCAGAAGATGCTGCTTTAGATAGCAAACTATATTACCCAATCAGCGAAGTAGCCAACATGTTTAATGTCAATATTTCCCTCTTGCGCTACTGGGAAAAGGAATTTGATATTATCAAACCCAGAAAAAACCGAAAAGGCGATCGCCTTTTCAGGCCTGAAGACATCCGAAATCTGAAGCTGATTCACTTTCTGTTAAAAGAAAAACGCTACACAATCGAAGGCGCAAAAACATTTTTAAAGAAAGGAAATAAAGTAAAAGAGAAATTCGAAGCTATCGAAAGCTTGAAAAAAATCAGGACTTTTCTCCTCGAAATGAAATCAGGCCTCTCATAATTTCATTCCCGACAATTTATCTTTTCCAGCAAGTGTAATTGCTTTCGCTTCAAGTAACTGTAGCACTATTAAATTGACTTTCTCCTTCATTGCATTGAAATCAGCTACTTGTTGATGTTCCGTAAAATACTCAACCGAAATCAAGTAAGCATCTATTTTTATATCGGACAAATAAATCAATTTCTCCTTGATCCCATCGATGGAAAGCTTCTGATTCAATTCCAAAAGAAAAGCCTCTACTTCTACCACAGATGTTTTCAAATCCAAGTATAAATTCAACTCACCTCTTCTTCTATTTCGAAGGGAAATATTATCCACGATGGTATCTACCATTTGTTTGTTAGGAATAGTAACATAGGTTCGGTCTACGGTTCGTATGCGTGTGCTTCGTAATCCTATTTTTTCAACCGTTCCATTGATCTGTTGAACCTTGAGTAAATCGCCTACTCGAAAGGGTCGGTCGAAAAATATAATGAATGAAGCAATGAGATTTTCTAAACTTTCTTTTGCAGCCAAAGCAATGGCAGCACCAACCAAACTCAATCCTGCTAACAATTTGGTTATATCCTGTTGAAAAGCAAACCGGATCATGACCAGAATACAAATGATCACAATAACCACTTTCAAAAACTCTCTGAAAAATATGATCAATTGATCGTCGGTTGTATCACTGGTTGCATTGGCCTTTTTTTCCAATACAATGGCCATATAATCAATAACACGAAGGAGCGTTTGAAAAAACAAAAGAATCAAAACCGAAGTGGCCAATCGATCCAACAGAGCATCAGATGTGATTCGAAGAATTTTGAACCGAAGAAAATCCGGAAAAATAAGCTCTCCGAGTGCGATATAAGCGGCTAGAAATACAATAAAATTTTCCAAAGGGGGTAACAACAAATCCAAGAAATCTTTTTCGTCAATTTCCCTACCTGCTTTTTTAAACAGATAAAAAATAAGTCGTGTTATATTTTTACTAGCACTCTTTTTCAGAATCAAGACCAAAAGAATGATTCCCAAAGCCAATAATAAATCCTTTACTGGATTGCTTAAAATCGTCTGACTCAAAATCTCTTTCATCTGTTGATGCTTTTGGTTGCATACTTATGAATACCTACTTTGTCTAAGCTATAAAAACCCTCAGCAGTAAATTTTACATAATTAGCATCCAAATTAGCAGGCAATTCAAATTCTCGGATGTCTATTTCACCAGGAACATAAGACAGCCATTTCCCTTCTTTGTAACCAACGATACGTTTCCCCCAGGCTTGGATGTTCATCCAGCCTAACAAGGCAATTCTATTTTTCAATGCCCCGTAATAATCGAAAATAAAAAGACCTTTTGTAGGATCGTAAACATATACATATCCGTTTCGATCAAACAACGAAGTAGGTAGAATGGCTTCAGAGAAAACCAAACGCAGGTCTGGGGTTTCAAATAAAAGCTTCCCCTCTGTACTGATCTTTTTCAACTTACTTTCCTGTTCGTCAAACACCCAAATAGTATTGTCGTAACTCTGGCCTACAGCCTGTGTTTGATAAATCCCTGACTTCCGTAAATCAATTTTTCCAACTACTTGCATGAGACGATCCAGAACAACTATAGTTTTATATTCTTTGAAAAAAAGGAGGCTGCGCAACGGGTTTTCAACAGAGATGCTGTAGGGTTTACCGTATCGCCTAATTTCATTCAGTACTCCCATGGAGTCGAGTTGTACATTGTACTTCTTAAACTGCCCTGCTGCAGTCAAGGCAAATAAATTCCCCAACTCGTCTGGCATAAAAAAAGAAAAATCGCCTGGAACCGATTTAACAAGTTGCCAACTGTCTGCACGCTGCGCATGTGCTGATCCGAGTAGCGTAAAAATGAAGAATATGGTAAGGCTTAATTTCATGATCGAATCAGCGTTAACCCCTTTTCATCTAAAACGGCATAGGAGTCGTATTTCAACCAATCGCCTAAGTTGATATATCTGCTATGAGTTGTCAGTTGAAAATCAATCGGCAAATGACGATGCCCGAAAATAAAATAATCATAGGCCGCGTCTTTCAACTTCTCTCTGCAATAGTGTATCAACCATTCTCCCTCTTCGCCTCTGAAAAAATCATCGGTATGGCCTGTAACAGCCCTGGAGGTTTTGCTGGAAAGCGTCGCAACCTTCATACCAAAATAGGGAGGAATCAATCCAAATAAAAATTGTGCAACGGGGTTCCGAAATATCTTTTTCAAGAATTTATAGCCGTAATCGCCAGGCCCCAACCCATCGCCATGACCAATTAAAAACCGCTTTCCATTGAATTCAAATTCACGGGGCTCAAAATAGACGGGTATGTTTAGCTCTTTTTCAAAATACCCCGACATCCACATGTCGTGATTGCCAACAAAAAAATGGACAGGAATTCCTGAATCTGTTATTTCAGCCAACTTCCCTAAGATGCGTACATATCCCTTGGGTACTACGCTTCGATATTCAAACCAAAAATCAAATAAATCTCCAACAATGAATAGCACAGCAGCATCTTTCCTGGCTTCATCTAAAAAGCGTACAATCTTTTTTTCCCGCTCTAAACTCGAAGCACGATCGGGAACACCCAAATGAAAGTCAGAAAGGAAATAAACCCTTTTGCCTGGGGGAATTTGCATAGTCAAATATAGTCCAGTAAACGGTATCCCGTTACTGCGTTATTTATCGAGCAGGAAACAATAAACTTCTTTGGGGCCGTGTACACCCACAACCAGGGTTTTTTCGATATCGGCTGTTCGGCTTGGCCCGGTGGCAAAACTGATCATAGACGGGAGCTGGTCTCCATATTT